>JAYEHA010000021.1:4954-6558 GCA_034659335.1 Bacillota bacterium | reverse complement strand
ACAAAATGGCCAAGATTTTAGGAACAACACGTCCAAGAGTAAATGGATATATTAAAATATTAGTTGAAAATAAATTTATAACTAAAGAAAAAGTGACAGCTGATAGAAGAAAAAGAAATAAAAAAACTGGTCAATTTATGACAGTAGAAAGAGCTATTTATAAAATAGTTTAAGATTGTTAAGGGTGTCAAAAATGATACACTGGATAACATTCAGTAATTGCAAGTATTTATTGAGATTTGGCAATTGTAAGAAAGTGGAAAAAGTGTCAAAAATGATACACTATTAATACAATAAGTATTAATTACTGAGTTATGCATTTTATTTTAATAAGCAATAGATTTAAGAGAACTATATAAAAACTGCCCAAATATTAGAAATATATATTATATAAGGGGGTGTAATAATTTGAGTAAAAGTATTAATTGGATAGAAGTAGAAGAAAAATATAAAACAGGACTTTATTCAATGGATCAACTATCAGAAGAATATAATTTTAATACTAAGTATGGCCATAGAAAAGCAAAAAAAAATAATTGGGTAAAAGGATCAACTAAGAAATTAGTCCAAGAGAAAACCAAAGATAAAATAATTGAGCTTGAAAGTATTAAAGAAGTTGAGGCCAAAGGTAAATATTTTTATTTACTAGAAGTCATCAGATTAAAGTTATTAAGTGAATTGCTGAAAGATAAACCAGATTTTGAAACTTTAAAGAGTTGTAAAATATCAAGTGAAACACTAACCAATTTAAGAAAAGAAATGTATCAGTTATTGGATATACAGGAAACAGCACAAAAAATTGAAAGTGAATTGAATGGGTCAATGGAAAACAAGGTTGATTATATAAATAAATACATGAATCAAGTAGAAGGTGTCAATGTTACTTTAGTAGAATAGAAAAGGGGTAAAATGAAAAAGTTAAATGAATTAAAAAAGGTAATAGTAGATGAAGTTCAGAAAAAAGATAATATTGAGCAAGCAATCAAAAGCCTTGATAATCAAATTAAAAATAAATTAGGCCAGATTGCAGATGATAATCAAAATGATAGTTTATTAAAAGATTATAGAGAACTAACAGCAAAAAAAGAAGATGAAGAAATCAGATTGCAAGCATTCAATAATAAACAATCTAATTTGATTAATTTAGAAAAAGAAGTTAAAGAAGAATATAAACAAGCTGAAAAAGATTATTACACAAAAGCAAGTAAAAGCAGACAGAAAGTAAAAGATCTTAAAATAGAATTTAATAAAAAAATTGATGAAGTTAAGAAAGACAGGGAAAATATAACACATGAATTAAATAAGCACAGAATGGAAGTTTTAAAAACTGTTAGTGATGAATTAGATGTTAAACAGATAAAACATCACATGAGACATAACTCAAGAGATTTAAACCAATTTAAAGGTAGTGAAATAAGATAATAGTAATTAGTAAAAGGCCAGTTCAAAAATGGATTGGTTTTTTTATTGCAGTAATTACTTAACAAAACCTTACTTTTAACTTAACTAAGCTTAACATTAAAAACATGTTAAAACTTGTCATTGAATAGATATTGAGTATACAGAACACCACATATACAGGCCTATATATAAGCAATGCACCA
>JAYEHA010000021.1:0-4854 GCA_034659335.1 Bacillota bacterium | reverse complement strand
TACTTAACAAAACCTTACTTTTAACTTAACTAAGCTTAACATTAAAAACATGTTAAAACTTGTCATTGAATAGATATTGAGTATACAGAACACCACATATACAGGCCTATATATAAGCAATGCACCAGAGAATGAACATCTTATTTTATTAATATGAGAGTAGAAAAAATGTAGACAGAAAAAGACTAAAAAAGGAATCTATTAAAATAAGCTTTTAAAATGGATATGTAGACAGTTTTAAATAATGAACTAGTAAATACTAAGGTAATCATTAAAAAGCTATGTATAGGTGTGTTAGAGCCTAGAAACTATATATTTGATTAATAGAGTCTAGTAGTTGTAGCATTGATAGTATAAACATGATACAAAGGCATATATGAGCCTATACAAGCAGATTGATTTGATTGCTGGTAAAAGTATTCACAGCCCATATATGGACTGTCATATTAATTTAAATATCATACAAGGCATATTGTGGCCTATAAGTAGATTGATTTGATTGCTGGTAAAAGTATTGACAACCCATATTTTGGGGAGTCATATTAATATATAAGCATATAAATTTAACTGTAATAAAAGGTACACCTTATTTAACACCTAAAAAAGGGCATAAATGTCTCTAAAATCTGTAATATAAGTATAATAAAAAATATTATTACATGTAAAGAAAAGAATTGACCTTTTTTTACACTTATGATATAATGTTATTAAGAAGATGAAAGGGGTTAATTATGAATAGAAAAATATTTGGTTATGCTAGAGTATCAAGTAAAGATCAGAAATTGGATAGACAGATAAAAATATTAAGTGAGTATGTAACAGATCAACAGGATATATTCAAAGATAAAGCTAGTGGTAAAGATACAGATAGGCCAGAGTATCAAAGATTGAAACAAGTTATAAGAGAAAATGATACATTAATTGTTAAAGAATTAGATAGACTAAGCAGAAATAAAAAGGATATAGCAACAGAATTAAGCTATTTTAAGGATAAAGGGGTTAATGTAGTTATATTAGATATACCAACAACTAAAATGCTGTTACAAGATGATTTTAAAGGTATCAAATGGGTTATTGAGATGATTAATAATATATTAATTGAAGTGCTGTCAACAATTGCAGAGCAGGAGAGAAAGAAAATTAGAAAAAGACAAAAAGAAGGAATTGCAGTTGCTAGAGAACAAGGTAAACATTTGGGAAGGCCTAAAAAAGTAAATATGAAAGATAAAGAAACTCAAGAGATTATTAAAAAAGTAATAGATAAAAAAATGACAGTTGTATCAGCTAGTAATCAATTAGGAATATCAAGGCCATGTTTTTATAATATTAAGAAAGAATATCTTAAGGGGGTAAAATAATGGAAATGAACATCAAAGATATTGAAAAAATATTAGAGTCAGCTTTAAAAAGTGCAGTTGATACCATGCAGAAAAAAGAAAAGGAAGAAAAAGAAAAAAAGGAAGATAAAGAAAACTAATAAAAAAAAGGGGTGGTAATATGTCAATGAGTTATATTCAAGAAAAAGGGGAAAGTATAAAAGTAATAGGTGGAAGAATAGAAAAAAATGCAAGAGTATATCAGGAACTAGAAAGCAAATCACAAAGCAATAAGTTTATATTAGATGAATTAGAAACACAGATTTTAAGTTTAAAAGGAATAATAAAAGCAATTGAAAGAGAAATCCAAGCAGAAAAATAATAATTGATGAAAATAAAAGGGGTGTAACACTCAAAAGATAAAAGTAAACCACAGTGTATTTTGTGTTAGATGATAAAGTCTTAAATTTATTATCTAATAAGTAAAATAAATAAAAAAACAATTTAAACTTTTACCTAGTAAATGAATGGGTTCAAAGTGGTAAAAGTATAATAGTAATAGAAAATGATATAAAAGGCTTTTACTGGTAATTGAATGGGGTTCAAAGGGGTAAAAATATGATAGATGTAAAAGAGATGTCTAAAAGGTTAGATGTATCAAGAAAAACAGTCTATAAATATTTAAAAAAGTATAATAAAGAAATTAATCATCACATATCAAAGGGAAAGAACAATCAAAAGATATTAAGTGAAAAAGGTTTCAAGTTGTTGCTGGAGTTGATAGATAAAAAAGAGCAGATACCAAAAGAGTCAACAGATAATGACCATGATAATAAATATATTGAGTTGTTAGAAAGACAGTTAAAAGATAAAGAAAATCAGATTGCAGATTTAAAAGTTGATAAAAATCATTTGATTAAGTTATTGGATCAGCAACAACAATTACATTTACAGCTACAAAATAATATTAAATTACTAGAAGTAAATGCAGATAAACATAATCAGAAAAAACAAGTTGATGAAATACCAACAGCACCACAAGAAAATGAGTCAAAAGGTTTATTTGATAGATTAAAAGTTTTATTTAAGTAGTTAATGAAAAATAGAAATATTATATTATACTATATTAATTATATTAATTGATAAGTATATAACTGAATTTATTAGAAATGTAAAGTTTGAAGATTTGTTTTACATTCTATCTTAAAGATGCTAAAATATAACTAAGAAAGAAAATAAATTTTTACAAAGAAAAAACACCTACTTAGAATAGGTGTAGTTTTACTGGATACATACCAGTATATTTATTTTAATTATAAAAACATTATATAACATAATTAGTTAGTTGAAAAGAGTAAAATAAAAAAAAAATGTGTTATCAGTACATAAAAATGTATAGGTATTACATAATAAAAAAATAAAATGCTAATTTAAGCATATTCTTTTAAGTATATAATGTTATGAATAAATAAATAAAAAATGTCCATTAAGGGTGTTTTTGTCTGACTGTGTGTCCAGATAAAGCACCTTTTTTGGTGTTAAAAATAATTTAGTTAGTAGAGAAAGGAAAGGCACACATGAAAAAATATCAATTTAAGAATTATGATTTAGTAGTCAATGAAGATGAAACAAAAGAATTAATATTTGATAAGTATAAAATTATTGAATATAAACCAACTAGTAAAAGAATTAAAGAATTAGGGGCAATATTTTATTTGATTGATACAGAAAAAAGTTATAAAAGCAATAGGCTTTCAGCAGTATATACACAAGGCCATGATTTGAAAGAATTTTATTTTGATACTAAAAATAAATTTTATAAAGGAATAAGCACAGATAAATTAATAGTTGATGAAATAAGCAGAAAAGAATATATAAGCATAACAGCAGAATTTAAAGATAAAATAAAAGGGGTGGCCTAAAATTGGATAAAGATTATATAAAACTATTTGAGCCACTACCAAAAGATGAATTTTTAGAAATAAGAGAAAATTATAATAAGAGTGTATGGATCAGTAGCATAGAAGAATTAAAAAAATATGAGATAAACCCAGACAAAGAAATTTTTATACAACAACATACCAAAGGAAATAAAAAAGACAGAACAGGCAATAATTCAAAGAGTATTAAACATTTATTTTTTGATATAGATAATACTCAAAATTTTAATTTATTGTTATTGAATATTAAAGGTGCTGGAATGCCTAAACCAACTATAATAATTAATAGTGGTGGTGGTTTTCATGTTTATTATAAGCTTAAAGAAAGAACATATAAGAATATTAGTCCTATATTAAAAAATTTAGCTTTAAAAATTGGTGCAGATACAAGAGCAACAGATAGGGCAAGAATTTTAAGACTTGAAAGCAGTTGCAACAATAAATCAAAGTATAATAAGCCACTAGTAGAAGTGGTATATAAAAATAATATTAATTATGATCTTTCAATATTTGAGAAAATAGCAGATATAACAGCAGAAAAACCAACAAAGAGTAATACAGTAACAAGTACAGAAGTTGAGTCTAAGGATACTAGAAAATCAAAATACACAAAAGACATTGTTACAGATATGTATTGTGTAAATGAAATGTTAAAAGGTGTAGGACAAGGACAAAGAAATTTTGCATTAGGTAGAATTACAAAGAAGTTACAACAATTAGGATATCAAAAGCATAAGGCCAAGATTATTATATTAAGTTGGAATAATGACAATAAACCACCAGAGAACAAAGAAAAATTAATAAATGATTTTAATATTTATTGGGCAAAAGATTATAAACTTTTAGGGTGTCAATTTGATAATCCTAGTTTACAACTATCATTAAATGATTTTTGTAATAAGTCAAAATGTAAATTTAGAAAAAGAATTTTAAATTTTGAAGTAAAAAACCAAGAATTATTAAACTATTCTAATGAGTTATTAAAAGACAATAAATATTATAAAATAAGTGGTAATGCTTTAGTGTTGTATGGATTGTTAAAGTATCATGATAAAGGCCTTAATAGAGATGAATTAAAGGAAAAGACAAAGAGTAATATAACAGGTAAACAAACCATATCTAATAGGCTATTAAGTAAGAATTTAAAGGAATTAGAGAAATTTAAATTAATAAAGATCCATAAGAGATATAAAAATATTAGTGGAAGAAATAAAGATTTAATTAAAGCATTAGAAAGCAGTAAGTTTAATTTAGGCTATACTCTTATAAGTCATTTGATTATTAGAATGTTTTTAAATGGAGCAATGACACAAGCAGAATTTAAGGTTTATTTATTATTAAGATCATATATCTATAAAGGTAAAGCCAAAGTATGGCCTAATCAAGAAAGAATGGCCTATACATTAAAAATATCACAACAGGCAGTAAGTAAGCATATAAACAATTTAGAGAAAAAAGGTTTTATAAAAATAGAATATACTTATACATCAAAAGGTCATAAAAAATGTATATACAGAGTATAACTTTTAGGGTATCTACTTGTATGAAAAGTTGTAAGGGTTTTTAAAAAAAGAAATGGCTAAATAACAACAATTAAT
>JAYEHA010000020.1:0-6560 GCA_034659335.1 Bacillota bacterium | reverse complement strand
AACTTTTTTTTTGATATCGATAGAATAATATAAAAATATAATAATAAACACCTAAGCAACACCTAAATGCTTATTATCATATTTAATTTACAACAATTATTTTGCTAGTTCATCAAAGTATTCTTCATCTTGATTTTCTTTATCATTATTACTTACTAACCAGATAACTAATGAAGAAATAATAAATGCTGGAACTATTTCATATAAATCAAAAATTCCACCAGATAAGAAATTTTTCCAAATGATAATTGTTACACCACCAGCAAGAATACCTGCAAAGGTCCCATTATAAGTCGTTTTCTTAAAATAAAGTGAGAATAAAACAGCTGGCCCAAATGTTGCACCAAGTCCTGCCCAAGCATAAGATACCAATTCCAATACTGAACTATTAGAATCCATTGCCAAAAGATAAGCAATCGCTGCAATAATTAAAACAACAAATCTACTCATCCAAACTTGTGAACTATCAGTCATTTCTTTCTTTGCAACAACCTTGTATATATCCTCAACAAACGCTGAAGACGATACTAATAATTGTGAATCGGCAGTACTCATAATAGCTGCTAATATCGCAGAAATCAATATTCCACCAATTAATGCAGGAAATAAATCAGCAATCAATTGAATAAATACTGTTTCAGTCGCAAATCCTTCTGCTACTCCATAATAAGCTCTTCCCAAAATACCAGTAAAAATCGATCCGCCAAGTGTTAAGAAAACCCAAACTATTGAAATAGTTCTTGAAGTTTTAATTTCTTCAGGATCTCTTGCCGCCATAAATCTAACCAGTATATGAGGTTGACCAAAATAACCAAGTCCCCATGCTATTGAAGAAATTACAGCAATACCTCCAGTTGCACTAATTGACATTTTCAACATATTAGGATCTATATTTCCAACAATATCCACTGCATTTCCATATCCGCCAAGTTTACCCATTACAACCATAGGTACAATCATTATTGCAAAGAACATCAATATTCCTTGAAAAAGATCTGTCCAACTAACAGCCATAAAACCACCCAAGAAAGTATATAATACAATAGCAATTACACCTATCGCCAATGCTACTAAATACGGAACATTAAAAATTACATTAAACAATTTTGCACTGGCAACTAATCCGGATGCAGTGTAAGTTAAAAAGAAAAACAAAATAAATACAGAGGTTATTACTCTCAATGATACAGATTTTGATTTAAATCTCTTTTGAAAATAAGACGACAACGTTAAAGAATCTCCTGCTCTTTCAGAAAATATTCTCAATCTCTTAGCAACAAATTTCCAGTTTAAATAAGTTCCTAAAAATAATCCAAATGCCATCCAAACTGCCCCAAATCCAGCAGAAAACGCCCATCCAGGCAAGCCGAGCAATAACCACCCACTCATATCGGATGCACTAGCACTCATTGCAGCAACCCATGGATTCAAACTACGGCCCCCAAGAATATAATCACTTAAGTTCTGAGTCCTTTTATAGAAATAATATCCTATCACACTCATTCCTATAAAGTACAAAATAATAACAAATAATAACATTTTAACTTCCCCCTTCTATTCTCTTCTTTTTTATTATATTATACAACATAATATACTTTAAATTAATATTTTTTCTTTTTTAACTATATTTATACAACAGACGGTTCAAAAACCAATTCACCTTTTTCAAACCTTTCTAGACTTAAAGAAGAAATATCTATTGTGTTTTCTTCTCCCATTATTTGCTCTGCAATCAATAATCCTGTCATAGGTGCAAACATAAACCCATGCCCACTAAAACCAACCGCTTGATAAAATCCTTTTAAATCTCTAGCTTCACCATAAATCGGTTGACGATCTTCAGTCATATTATAAAGACCTGCCCATTGTCTAATAAAAGTCAATTCACTAATAGGCGGCAAAGTATGTGTAATCGTTTTTGCCATTTTATCTAAAAAATCCCAACTTGAAGTCATTCTTAAATCCGTCGGTTCATCTTCCCCACTTCGCCCCATAATAAATGATCCTTCCGGAGTTTGTTGACAATATAAATTTTTATGGAAAGCCATCACCATAGGCCCTTGCATATCTTTTACAGGTTCAGTTACTAAAATCTGATGTCTCTCAGAATATACGGGTAACTCTATTCCAACCATTTCAGCAATTTCCTTTGAATATCCACCAGCAACATTTACAACTTTATTTGTTTCTATATCACCTTTATCAGTTATAACTTTTTTTATTTTTCCATCTTCCACAATTATATCACTAACTTCAGTATACTTATAAATATTTACTCCTAATCTTTCAGCAGCAAGTGCATAAGCATCTGTCGCCTTAAACGGGTTAACATGTCCATCAGTCGGTGAAAATGTTGCAGAAACCACATCATCAGTATTTACATAAGAAACAATCTCTTTTGCCTCTTCCTTAGTCAATTTTCTCGACGGCACCCCCATTTTATGTTGAACTTCTAAATTCTTTTTAAACTGTTCATCCTCTTTTTCAGTAGTAGCTAATATTAAATACCCACCTTGATGAAAATCAATTCCTCTTTCATATTCTAAAATTTCATCGGCATTTTCGTAAAATTCAATACTAGCAAGAGCAATCTTACAATTCATCTCAGTTCCCCACTGTGCACGAACACCTGCACCACAACGTCCTGTAGCACCTGATGATAAATAATTTTTTTCGATTACAACAATATCTTTCATTCCTTTTTTTGCAAGATTATACGCAACAGAAACTCCTGAAATACCACCACCAATAATAATCACATTTGCTTTATCAATCATCAAGTTCACCTCCATTTGCAATACTTCCTAATTTTATACTTTTGCTAGGAGGTCTATAAGTAAATGGTATAATTTCTTCTATGGATTTACCTGTCATTCTAGCAACTTCTCTTAATATCAACGGACCGCACGTTCTTCCTTGACAAGGGCCCATTCCCGTCCTAAGAATTCTTTTTATCTCATTAGGCTGAGTATACCCCTTATCAATTAAATCTCTTACTTCTTTCAATGTCACATCATTGCAGCGACAAATGATTGTTTTTTCTTCTAAAGTCTTTTGATCCATTAATTCACCACCTTGATATTTTTAAAATCATATAAATATTCTCTTGGAACTTCTACATGAATAACCGGCGTTTTATCTTGATAGGAAAAATTTTGTACTTTAAGTACCTTTACATTACAAATTTTATTTCCTTTTCTATCAAGTCCATCTACAATATCATCTTTTTCAGGTAGCGGACTAAATTCAAACGGAATTTTAAAAATAACATTCTCTTTAGATTTAGATCCATCTACAATCATGATTGCAAGACCAGGACACGCACTTACACAAGCGCTACATCCAGTACACTCCTCATGACTGATATCAGGCAAATCATTAATATCATCAAAAGGTCTTATCGCCCCAATCTTACACGATGTCGCACAAGGATCACAAGGGATTTCTCGAAAGCATTCTATAACAGCTACAGGTCCTTTATTGATTCTTTCCTCTGTTGGAAAAACTGAAGCAATCATTTCCTTAGTCGGTATACCATCGTTATTAAACACTTTTCACACCTCCCATTAATTTCTCTATTCCGTTTCTTAGCCTTCCTGAATGAGGACCACTTCTCAAATCGTTTAATTGCGATTTATAATCCTTCAATAATTCATTATATTTTTCATGGAAATAACCAATATCTTTTGAAGCAGTAAGACCGGCAATATATCCTTCAACCATAGCTGAACTAGCTTCTTCAATTCCAGTAATATCTCCAGCTACATATATACTTGGATTTGTAGTTTGATAATTGTTATCTCTAGTCGGAACATATCCACCTAACTCTGTAATATATTTCATTTCACATCCTGCTTGCCCCAACAATTCAACAAGTGGTGAAAGTCCTACAGAAAGACAAACTGCATCAACATCATATTCTATATCCGTTCCCTCTATAATATTCCAATTATCATCAATTTTTGAAACTATCGCTTTCTCCACTTTTTCTTCTCCAATTACTTCTTTTACTGTATATCCCGACTTAATTGGAACACCCATACGTGCAATTTTTGAAGCATGAACATGATAACCAGTAATAAACAAATCCGTAATTATCGCTTCAACTTGAACACCAGCTTGCATAAGTTGATAGCTAACAATCAATCCAATATTTCCAGCCCCAACCATCAAGACCTTATCAGCTGGTTTTACTCCATAAACATTCATAAGCGTTTGAACCGCTCCAGCTCCATAAACTCCCGGTAAATCATTTCCGGGAAAAGCAATAATTTTTTCATTGGCACCTGTCGCAACAATTATGCGTTTAGGCATTAGTTTAATATAATTACCATCTACATCTACAGTAATTACACCATCTTCATAAATCCCCAAAACAGTGGCATTTTTATAAATCTTAAAATTATCCTTGTATTTATCTAATTCATCTAATAAATAATCAGCAATTTCAAATCCTCTATGAGATGCATATTGTTTCTCTGATCCAAAAAACATATGAGTTTGCTTAATTAATTGCCCTCCTATTTGGGGACTTCTCTCAAATATTATTACTTCAGCTCCACTTGATGCCGCACTTATTGCTGCAGTTAATCCAGCTGGACCGCCTCCTATAATAACTATGTCCGGCATCTTCATATAATTTCCCCCTTACCTTTTTGATACTCCACTTTCATTCCTTCTTTAAGTGGCGTAATACAAGTTCTCACATTAGGTTCACCATCAACTATCATGAGACATGAAGAACAATTCCCTATTGCACAATAAAACCCTCTCGGTCTATGTTTAAAAATACTTTCTCCTAAAACTCTAACTTCAGCAGCATGTAAAGCAGAAGCTACAGTATCGCTTTCATATCCTAGCATTTCATCTCCATTAAAATAAAATTTTATTTCTTTTCCCCTATTAAACTCTAAAATAGGATGATTTTCAATACGCACATGATCCCCTCCTTAATATTTGTTGACATTCTTAACATAATAATATGCAATTAGTATGCCAACATACAAACAGGCAATATAGCAATAGCAGTTTTTTAATAGTCTAATTTTCGACTAATATTTTCTTTTAACTGTCAACATTTAGACTCGCGTCTAATTTTCGACTTTTTATTTCATGCTTTTTCATTTTATATATCAACGTCGTTCTTGGGATTTTTAATAATTTTGCAGCATTTGATTGATTATAATCAGCAGACCTAAGCGCTTTGATTATAAATTTTTTCTCCATAGCATTCATTCTATATTTTAGTTCGAAATCCTCTTCAACGATCTTTTCTTTTTCCAAAATGCGATTGGCATATAGAGGTAATTCAATATCTTTAATTCCATTTTGCTTCATAATTACATATCTTTCAATTATATTTCTTAATTCTCTGATATTTCCCTCCCAAGAATAATTAATCAGGTCTTTTATTGTATTCTCTTCTAATTCAAAAATATTAACTTTATAATTGCTGGCAAATTTTTGTATAAATTTTTCAATAAGTAATGGAATATCACTTTTTCTCTCCCTAAGCGGCGGTAGTTCAATATGAACCGAATTCAATCTATAATACAGATCTTTTCTAAATAATTTTTGATTCACCAATGATTTAATATCTCGATTGGTTGATGAAATAAGTCTTACATCAATTTTAATAGGTTTATTGCCACCTATTCTATAAAATATTCCATCTTCCAAAATTCTAAGAATCTTAGGTTGCATATTAAGTGGTAAATCACCTATCTCGTCTAAGAGAATCGTCCCATTGTTCGCCAATTCAAATTTACCTGTTTTCCCTTTGCTAAGAGCTCCTGTAAAGCTCCCTTTTTCATAACCAAACAATTCGCTTTCAATTAAATCTTTAGGAATCGCACTGCAATTTACAGGTACAAAATTTCCACTTCTTTTGCTTTTATTATGAATTGCCTGAGCAAAGATTTCTTTACCGGTCCCACTCTCACCAGTAATAAGCACATTTATATTTGTATCTGATATTTTTTTAGCAAGTTCTACAATTTCAACAAACCTATAATCTTCACCAATAAGATTATCAAATGTATTAATATAAATATTTTTTGAGTCATAATTTTTTTTAATATTTTTCGTAACTTCACTTTCATTTTCAATATCCGAAATATTTTTATCGCAACTAACCCCTCCAATCATCATACCGTTAAGATATAGAGGTCTGGCTGTGATAATATTTTTAAAATCTCCTCTGGGATTATTAAAAACACTTTCATAAGCTTTCTGACTATCGACCACATGAGGAAGCAAAGCCTTTGGAAATGATTTGTTAATAACATTCCCCAACATTTCCTCTTCACAAACACCATACATTTGACTAGCTGTATAATTCCAAAACAGCACTTCCTTTTCATCATTAACAACACAGATGGCATCATGACTAGCATTAAGAACATCTCTGACAACAAAGTGAACTTCCCTACTAAACAACGACTGATTACGCTTATAACAATTTAAATCCACAATTCCATATATCACATTTTTATGCACCACTACAATATAACGATTATCGACATTAAATTTATCAAACCGATCAAAACTATCAATATCAA
>JAYEHA010000019.1:0-6610 GCA_034659335.1 Bacillota bacterium | reverse complement strand
CGTTTCTTCTTAATCTAGCTGCAGTAGAGGCACCACCAGCAACGCCACCAATAATCAATATTTTTTTATTCATAGAAACCTCCAGTATTGTTAAAAATTTCATAAAGCCACGCCCTACGGTAGGGGGTGCTTATATAATAGTACGAGTTTCAGTATTTGTCAATAAATTATCAAACTTTTTTTAGAATGTAATATTAAAAAAGCACATTAAGTAGGAATGAAATATTTCTACTTAATATGCTTTTTTGTTAATTTATGATAATTCTATTAATTGATCAATTAGTTCTCCAATATATGAAACTGTTTTCTTAAGTGGTTTATCTGTTGTAAAGTCCATGCCAGCAATTTTTAGTAAATCTAACGGTTTAAGTTTACCACCTGTTTTTAAAACTTCAATCCAACGATCAACTGCTGGTTTACCTTCTGTAAAAATCATTTCTGAAACATTAGTTGATGCTGTAAGACCTGCTGAATATGTGTAAGGATATAAACCCATATAATAATGTGGTTGTCTCATCCAAGTCATACCAGCAAATTCATCTATTTCAACTGAATCGCCCCAAAAACCTTTAAGAATTTCTAATTTTGTATCACAAAGTAGTTTTGCAGTAAGCGGTTGGCCTTCTTCAGCAAGTTTATAAATATCTCTTTGAAATGCAGCTTCTAATAAATGTGTAACAAAATTATGATAATAAGTTCCTAAAAATTGAAGTATAACCCATTTTTTTGTTTTAGGATCATCACTATTTTTTAATAAATATCTTCCTAATAACATTTCATTCATTGTAGATGGTGCTTCTACATTAAACATCGATGGTTCAGTATTGAAGAAATTTTGTTCTTTATTAGCTAAGAAGAAATGTCCTGCATGACCTAATTCATGTGCAAGTGTAAAAGCATCTCTCATATTATTTTGAAAAGTAACTAAAACATATGGATGAGCAGCATAAGGAGAAGCACAAAAAGCTCCAGTTGATTTACCAATATTATCAGAATAATCAATCCAACGTTCATTAAATGCTCTTTTAATAATATCTAAATAATCTTCACCCATAATTTTTAATGATTTAAGAACTGTTTCTTTTGCTTTTTCATAATCAGCAGAAGGGTTATAACTTGTATCAATAGGGGCTTTTAAATCGTAAAAAGAAACTTTTTCTAAATTTAATTGTTCTTTAATAAGTTTTGCAAATTTTCTCATATGAGGAGCTAATTCTTTGTATATAATGTCTATTTGACGATGATACATTTCAAGCGTTACTTTTTGCGGTTTTAAAAGCATTTCAGTAACAGAAGAGTATCCTCTTAATTTACTGAGTAAGACTTGTTTTTTTACTTCGGTATTATAAACAGCTGCATATGTGTTTTTATATTGATTTAAAGTTTTATTAAATGAAGCGTAAGCATTTTTTCTAATAATTGGATCTTCACTATATTCATATTTGCCTTCAAATAAAGCAAATGAATTAGGTAAAGTGTTTCCATTACCATCAATAAAAGAATCAAAAATCATATCAGTAGATTTACTAGCTGAATATATTTTATAAGGTGATTCTGTAATTTCTCCTAATGTAGCAAGAGCTTCTTCTGTATCATCAGAAAGTTTATATTGTTTTTCTTCAAAAATATCCTCAAGATAAGTACGATAAATTTCTAGTTTTGGTTCGTTTTTAAATAAAAGATTAAATTCTTCATTTGTAAAAGACATAATTTCATTGTTAAAGAAAGTTAAATCTGCTTGTATCTCAGTAGATATAGCATTAAAATTCATATACAGTTCTTGATTTTTTGTATTAGTACCATCTACTGATAGTAAAAGACCTGCATATGTATCTAATGCATTTAGTTGAATCATTAAGTTTTCAAGTGATTCAATTGCTTCAAATAAAATAGTAGTATTTCCACATAATTTATTTTTAAAGCTTTTTAATTCTTTAGTTTTTTCTTGTGCATCTTTTAAAGAAGTATAAAAATCTTCTTCAGATTTAAATAATGATGACAAGTCCCAAGTTGAGTTAATATCAACATCTTTACGTTCTAATATTTTTTTCATAGTAGTCTCCTTTTGTTTGTTTTTTATACTTTTTTTATTTTTTATACTCTTATTATACTATATTTTGACAGAATATTTGAAAAATACAATATTATTAATTTTTTTTAATATTTATTAAAAAATAAAATTTAATTAATTGTCAAAAGATTGATTGTATGTTAAACTTACACCGAGATGATATCAGAGATGAATCATACTTGTTAATAAAAAAGTTTAAAATAACTGCTTTGATCTTTTAGACAGAGACAGGATATAAGTATACTGAAGTATGTATAACTCTATCTTGTCGTGGACAAAATAGAGTTTTTTTATTTGGGAGATTATATGAAAATTGGTTTTATTGGTGCAGGAAAAGTTGGAACTTCTTTTGGAAAATTTCTTATTACTAAAGGATTTAATGTTATTGGTTATTCTAGTAGAGGAAGTATTAATTTAGAGAAGGCAATTAAATTTACTAATACTAAAAGGTTTAATAGCAAAGAATTGATTAATAAAAGTGATTTGATTTTTATTACTGTTAATGATGATAATATTAAAAATGTGGTTGATGATTCAATTAAAAAGTTTAGTAATTTAAAAGGAAAAACATTTATACATATGAGTGGAGCTCATAGTTCAAAATTATTAATAAATGCGTATGAATTAGGTGCTAAAGTATATTCGCTTCACCCATTACAGTCTGTTTCAAATATTGAAAATGCTGTAAAAGATTTTGACGATTCAGTTTTTTCAATAGAAACAATTGATGATGAAATTAATGAGAGTATTCAAGAAATACTTGATGTACTGAAAAGTTATTTTAAAATTGACTCAGATAAAAAAGCAATTTATCATATGTCAGCTTGTGTATTTTCAAATTATTTAAATACATTAATGGATTTTGGGCTTGAACTTACATCGTCATTAGGTATTAGTAAAGAATTTGCATTTGATGCAATGAGACCATTAATTAATTCTTCACTTGAAAATATTAGAGTTAACGGAATTGAAAAATCATTAACTGGACCGTTATCACGAGGTGATGTAAACACTATAAAAACTCACTTAAATACATATGATGAAAATAATCAAAAATTTAAGAATTTTTATGAATTTATGGGATTAAAAACATTAAATTATATTAAAAAAAATCAAATATTGGATGAAATTAAAATTAATGAATTAAGAAACACTTTGGAGGGAAATTATGAAAAAAATAACAACTCAAAGTTTTTTAAAAATGAAAATGAATAATGAAAAAATAACTATGTTAACTGCTTATGATTATTCAACAGCAAAGTTAATTGATGAAGCTGGTATTGAAAGTATTTTAGTTGGTGACTCACTTGGTATGACTATACTTGGATATGAGGATACTTTAAAAGTAACAGTGGAAGATATTCTTCATCATACTAAAGCTGTAAAAAGAGGAGTTAAAAATGCACTTATAATAGCGGATATGCCTTTTTTAAGTTATCATATTTCTGTTGAAGAAACTATTAGAAATGCTGGAAGATTTATTCAAGAAGGTGGAGCACAAGCTGTTAAACTAGAAGGTGGTAGTGAAATCGGTGATAAGATTGAAGCTTTAATTAGAGCGCAAATTCCTGTTTGTGGACATTTAGGATTAACTCCACAATCAGTAAATATGATGGGTGGATTTAAAGTTCAAGGTAAAGATGAAGAAGCTGCAAAAAAATTAATTGATGATGCACTTTTATTACAACAACTTGGAGTATTTGCAATTGTACTTGAATGTGTACCTGCTAAACTTGCAACAATTGTAAGTGAAAAACTTGATATTCCCACTATTGGGATTGGTGCTGGAAATGGTTGTGATGGACAAGTTTTAGTAATTCAAGATATGTTAGGAATGTATTCTGATTTTACACCCAAATTTGTAAAAAAATATGCTACATTGAATGTTGATATTGAAAATGCTACTAAAGATTATATTAGTGAAGTTAAGGATATGAGTTTTCCAGAGGAAAAACATACATTTAAAATTGATGATGATGTTCTTTCTAAATTATATTAGGAGTGGAGTAGATGCAAACTTTTGCCAAAATAAATGATTTAAGAAAAGTTTTAAAAAGTGAAAGAATGACTGGAAAGACAATAGGGTTTGTTCCAACAATGGGATTCTTGCATGAGGGTCATATGTCTTTAATAAAAGAAGCAAGAAAAAATAATGATATTGTTGTAGTTTCAATATTTGTTAATCCAACACAATTTGGACCTAATGAAGATTTAGAAACATATCCACGAGATTTTGAAAAAGATAGTGAATTGTGTAAAAAAGAAGGTGTTGATTATATTTTTAATCCATCTATAAAAGAGATGTATTTGGATGATTATGCAACTTTTGTTGACACAACAAGTAATATTACAAATAGACTGTGTGGAGCTTCAAGAGATGGACATTTTAGAGGCGTTATGTCAGTTGTAACAAAATTATTTAATATTGTTAATCCAGATAGAGTATATTTTGGGAGAAAAGATTATCAACAAGTAGCTGTTATTAAAAAAATGGTTAATGACTTAAGTTTTAATATTGAAATAATTGATTGTGAAATAGTACGTGAAAAAGATGGATTAGCACTTAGTTCAAGAAATGCTTATTTAACTAAAGAACAAAGGATTGATGCTTTAGTTTTAAATAGATCATTAAAAGAAGCAAAAGAAGAAATACTTAATGGTGAAAGAAATAAAGAAAAAATTGTAAGAGGGATTCTTGACAAAATAAGTAAAGTAACTTATTCTATTGTAGATTATGTTGAAGTGTTAGATGCAAAAACTTTAGAGGATGTTGAAGAAATTAATAGAGATGTTGTTATTGCTCTTGCTGTAAATATTGGAAAGCCAAGATTGATTGATAACATTATTGTGGAGGTGTAGTATGAATATTACTATGTTTAAAGGAAAGATTCATAGAGCGACAGTTACAGAAGCAGAGTTAAATTATGTTGGAAGTATAACAATTGATTCGGATTTATTAGAAGCATCAAATATTTTACCGGGTGAAAAAGTACAAATAGTAAATAATAATAATGGTGAAAGAATTGAAACTTATACAATTAAAGGTGAAGCAGGAAGTGGAGTTATTTGTCTTAATGGTGCTGCTGCAAGAAGAGTACAGCCAGGAGATAAAGTGATTATTATTTCTTATGCTCAAATGACACTAGAAGAAGCAAAAACATTTGAACCTTCTGTTGTATTTGTAAATGATCAAAATAAAATTATTGAAAAATCTCATATGGAAAAACATGGAGAAATTAAATGAAAAAAGGTAAATATTAAAACAAAAAGTCCTGTAAAAGGACTTTTTTAATTATATAGGAAAATGTAAAAATTTAGATAAAATTATTTGTAAATCCATTTCCTTTAACTTCATTTAAATCATTAATTGTCAAAAAAGCATTGGAATCAATTTTTAATAGAATTTTTTTTAATGTAATAATTTCTGTGTTTTTAAGAGTACAATAAATAATTGTTTTTTCATTTTCTGTATACCCACCTTTTGCGTCGACGAAAGTCGAACCACGTTTCATTTTATGAGAAATATGATTAATTACTTCTTTTGGTTTATTAGTAATAATCATAGCACTTTTTTCAGGATTTACACCTTCTTTAAATTTATTTATTACTTGATAACTTATAAAAAGTGCAATTAATGTATATGCTGCTTCTCTAAAAGTGAAAATAAAACCTGAAAATGAGATAATAATTAAATTTGCTCCAAATAGAATGTTCTTTAATTCAATGTTAAATTTTTTATTTAAAATAATTGCTACAATATCAAATCCACCTTGTGAGGCTTTATTAGAAAATAAAATTCCTGCACCAATACCTACTAAGACACCTCCAATAATTGATTCTATTAATATGTCATTAATATTTAAAAGCCCATTAGCATTCTCGATTGTTTTTAAAAATATTGACATTAATAAAACAGAAATAGAACTATTTATTATAAACTCGCCATCAATAAATTTAAATCCTAAAATAAATAGTGGAATATTTAATAGAATATAAAAAGCAAATGTCGGCAAATCAAAAATGTAGTGAAACATTATAGAGAGTCCTCCAACACCACCACTTAGTAAGTGATTAGGAATAAAAAAAGTATTAAAAGCAAATGCTATTAAGAAATTTGCCAATATTATACTTAGATATTTTTTTAAAGTAATAGTTATAGTTTTTGATTGATTATTTATATGAGCCATTATGGCGGTCATGATATAACCCCTTTCAATTTTTATTTTTCTAATTTACAAGTACATAATAACCTATTATTATTCCATGTCAAGAGGTATATAACTATTTTTAGATGAAAACGATTTCTTTTTATA
This sequence comes from Bacillota bacterium, assembly GCA_034659335.1. Classification (GTDB taxonomy): domain Bacteria; phylum Bacillota; class Clostridia; order Peptostreptococcales; family Acidaminobacteraceae; genus HSG29. The sequence goes on along the minus strand of JAYEHA010000019.1, from coordinate 226 downwards.
TTTAATTAAAATTCTGTTTTTTTAAATAAGAAAAAATGACTTATAATTTTTTGATAAGTTTTTTTATCTATAGGGTATAAGAACTTTCTATTATCTTGATCATTAGTTTTCTTAATTATGGTAATGCTTAAGGAAGCAAGATTTAAAAAGATTATGAAGTAGTACAGTAGAAAAAAAATTAAAAATATGATAAACTAAAATACATAGTATAATATTCGAATCTTGA
>JAYEHA010000018.1:0-6621 GCA_034659335.1 Bacillota bacterium | reverse complement strand
CGATCTGCTTGTTGAAGAGAAAATAGGTCAACATATTAAAAACTATATGATTTTTAAAGGTTCTCTGAAAAGAGGATCTTTTTTTGATTGCTATAATTTTACAAAAATACTTATTTCGTGCATAATAAGGGTATATTAGTAAAAAAAGGAAGGAGGCTTAATGGATTATATCAAGGATATTGAGAAATTGTAGAAAAAAATAATGGAACATTAATGACTTCCAATTTAGCAGAAAAAAATATTCCGCGTGTCTATTTAGTAAAAATATTAGATCTAGATTTGATTATTAAAGTAAAGCGTGGGGTATATGTAGTATCAAATGCAATCGATGATGAAACTTATTATATGCAAAAAAATATACTAAAATTATTTACTCCCATGAAACGTATCTATTTATGCATAATTTATCAGATAGGACTCCATTTGAACATTCAGTAACAGTACCAAGTAGTTATAAGGTGGTAAGTAATCTTAGAGAAGAAATGAAAATATATTATATAAAAGACGATTTACATGAATTAGATGCTATTTCTTATATTAATAATTTTGGTAATGAAATAAAAATCTATAATTTAGAACGAACAATATGTGATATATTACGTAGCCGAAATAGGATGGATATTGAAATAATAAATAAAATGATAAAAAATGCAATGAGTTTAAAAGTAAAAATTAGGAATTATGCAAGAGAAAGAAATATGTCACCTCAGGTTGCTCTTCAAAATTTATGTTTGAATCTTTTTTAGAACGTTTATCAAAATCTCCATATAAAGATTATTTTGTATTAAAAGGAGAAATGTTTATCATCAATATTTAGATGGAATATATAACTCGGTGTTACTTAAGGATGTTATTCAAAGGAATAATATTAGAAACCCTGAGTTATTAAAATTAATTTTAGTTTATTTAATGGATAATGTTGGTCAAATATTTAGTGGAAAAAATATTTCTAATTATTTAAAAAATCAGGAAAGAAAAGTAGGTATTGAAACAATTTATAAATATATAGAAGCTTTAATTGAAGGTATGGTTATTTATCCTGCTAAACGATATGATATAAAGGGAAAACGTATTATGAAAAGACTTGAAAAATATTACTTAGCAGATTTAGGTTTAAGATATAATGTTTTAGGATATAGAAAGAATGATATTTCACAGTTGCTTGAAAATATTGTTTATCTTGAATTACTTAGAAGAGGATACAAAGTCTATGTTGGAAAAGAAACAAAAAGAGAAATTGATTTTATTGGAATTAAAAGAAATGAAAAAATATATATTCAAGTAACATATATTTTATCAAATGAAAAGGTTATTAATAGGGAATATAGACCTCTTAAAGAAATTAAAGATAATTTTCCTAAATTAGTTATTTCTTTAGATAAAACACCTATAGGAGTTCAAGAAGGTATTCAATGGATGAATATTATTGATTTTATTTTGAATGAAGATAATCACAAAGAAACCCTTTATACTTAAATTAAATTTTGGTGGAATTTTTTAATGAAGTAATTAGTATTGATATAGGTGATAATACTGAAATGGAAATTAAAAATTATTTTCTTATATATAGAAACTGTTTAGCAGAAAAATTTGAGATGATTATTTCAAGAAGTATTATTAATACAAGAATGAAAGGTGTCTATGATATTTATATTCTTTATAAATTAAGGAGTAAGAGATTAATTATAAAGTTTTAAAAAGTGCAATCAATGCAACAACAAAATAGAGATATTTAATTAGAATTTTAGAAGAAACAAGTGAAATATTAGGAGAAATATTTGCTGATACTTTAATGAAAGAAAGATGGTATTATTATAGCAAGAAATTTGCATATACTTTAAATATATATGAAATATATATGGGCGGATATTGAAAAATCATTTTTTTAATGTTGAAAGATCTTAAATTATAGTTGTCTACGCGCAACACTCGACCCATATTGAACAAATTTGTCTTTTAATGAAAAAATAAGTCGATTTATAATTGAATTTGTAAAATTTTAAAGATCCTTTGAAAAGGGGATCCTTTTTTGTATATATGAATTTTATCAACGTATAAACTTTTTTTATGGTTATAACCATAAAAAGATGTTGATAAAAAATCTTTTTAAGCATATAATATAATAAAATAAGGAGGATAAAATTATGATTAAAAGACCTTTATATATTAAAAAAATTAAAAAGTTTATTGATAAACCTTTGATAAAAGTAATAACAGGTGTCAGACGGTCAGGAAAATCAACAATATTGAAATTAATACAAAATGAATTATTAAGTGAGGGTATTTTAGAAAAGCAAATACTTTATATTAATTTTGAAAGTATGCAATATTATGATATTAGAACGGCAAAGGAACTCTATAATTATGTTATAAAACAGATAAAGAATGATATGAAGGTATATTTATTTTTCGATGAAATACAATTAGTTAACCGATGGGAGGAAGCTATTAATTCCTTTTTAGTTGATTTTGAGTCAGATATATATATTACTGGGTCAAATTCAAATTTATTATCATCTGAGCTATCTACACTTTTAACAGGCCGTTATATACAATTTGAAATTCAGCCATTATCTTTAAAAGAAGTCATAGATTTTAATAAATCTTTTAATAATGAAAGCATGAAAAGTAATATGCTTTGGAATTATATAAGGCGAGGTGGATTTCCTTCAATTCATGTTTCACAATATGATGAAATGACCGCTCATATGGTTATAAAAGATATATATGATTCAATTGTATTAAGAGATGTTGTCCAAAGATATAATATAAGAAATGTTGAGTTACTTGATAGAATTATGCGTTATATAATGGATAATGTAGGAAATACTTTTTCAGCAAAGAGAATTTCAGATTACTTTAAAAATCAGCATAGAGGAGTAGATATAAATACAGTTTATAATTATTTAGAGGCTCTACAAAGTTCATTTATAATTCACAAAGTTAATCGATATGATGTTCATGGTAAGGCAATTCTTAAGACTCAAGAAAAATATTATTTAGTAGATCAAGGTATTCAACATGCTGTTTTTGGTTATCGTGACAGAAATATTTCCGGTATTTTAGAAAATATAATATTTTGTGAATTAATAAGACGAGATTATAAAGTCTATATTGGTAAATTTAAAGATAAAGAAATTGATTTTGTTGCAGAAAAAAATAATCAAAAAATATATATTCAGGTGACTTATAAAATGGAGAGTAAGAAAACAATTGATAGAGAATTTAAACCTTTATTAAATTTAAAAGATCATTATCCTAAGTATGTTGTTTCAATGGATAGAGAGTTTAGAGATAATATCGCAGGTATACAACATATTTATATTGAAGATTTTATTTTATCTGATACTTTTTTATAGTTAATTTTAAATTATTCTGATGAATATAGCCTTGTCCATGCGCAACACTCGCCCCATATAGTAACAATCTGTTTGTTGAAAAGAGAATAATTTTATGAATTTAAAAATCAAAAGGTTTAAGAGTCCTTAGAAAAGAGGACTTTTTTTAATAAAAGTAAACGAGTATTTAATATATGAAACTAAACGAAGGAAAAAATTAAAAGTATCCGTTTATAAGTTAGGTGATAAAATGATAATAGATAATATAGACAAAGAAATGGGTGAAAAAACCTATATAAGTACAAGAGAATTAATTAATTTGGGGATTTCAAAAGCTTCGATATCTCGTTTAGTTTCTAAAGGTGATTTGATTAGGGTGGAACGTGGATTATATTGTAGGCAAGATATTATTCATGATATCATGTTTATTTTACATCATAAATATAAGCAAGGTGTATTTTCTCATGAAAGTGCTTTATATATTCATGGATTGACAGATCGTAATCCTACTTTTCATGTAATGAGTGTTCCGAGAAATTATAGAGTTACTAAAAGTAAAAAATATAATATTGAATTTAAATATGTAGACAAGTCAATGTTAAATTTAGGTCTTAAAATGTATTTATCAAATATGGGAAATATGATTCCAGTTTATGATATTGAACGAACGATTTGTGATATTATAAAAAGTGATACAAAAATGGATTCATATGAAGTGAATTCTGCTATAAGAAAATATGCTTCAAAGAAAAAATTTTCAAAATTAATGCTTTATGCAAAAAAACTTGGTATTGAAAGAAAAGTGAGAAAAAAGTTGGAGGTGCTTTTATGAATGGAGATGCCTTAAAAACTCGAATACGGAATCTATCAAAAGAAATTAATATACCACCGCATCTATTGATGCAAAATTATTTTTTGGAAAGATTTCTTTATAGGATTTCTATTAGTAACTATTGTGATAATTTTATTTTAAAAGGTGGACTTTTGATTTCATCATTAATTGGAGTGAAAAATCGAACGACAATGGATATAGATACTTCTTTAAATAAAGTTAATATTAGTGAAACTAGAGTAATTGAAATGATAAAAGAGATTATTAAAATCAATACTGATGATAATATTACATATAAATTATGTGATATTAAAGAAATAAGAAAAACGGATGATTACTATAGATTCAGGATACGACTTGACGTTAAATTAGAGAAAATGAAACAGAAAATTGGGATTGATATATCCACTGCCGATATAATAACTCCGAGAAATATTGATTATTTATATAATTCATTACTTAGTGATATTGTAATAAAAATTAATACTTATAATTTAGAGACAATATTATCAGAAAAAATAGAAACGATTATTACTCGTGGGGAATTAAACACAAGAATGAGGGATTTCTATGATGTATATATGTTATGGAAATTAAAGAAAGAAGAAATTGATTTTGATATTTTAAAAAGAGCAGTTAAAAATACATTTAGCAATAGAAAGACTCTTGATCTTTTAGATTTAAGAGATGATATATTAGATGGTATTGATGAAAGTTATTCATTAAAAGAATTATGGTCTCGTTACACAAATAAAAATAAATATGCTAATGTGATAGGATTTAATGATACTATTATATGTTTAAATGAAATATTTGATGAAATTTTTTAGGTGTAAAATAATAGAACTTATAATTTTTTGAATAATAATTTGTCCATGCGCAACACTTAACCCATATTGAAACAATCTGTTTGCTTAAGAGAAAATAGATTGGCTAAGAAAAAATTAATGATAAATTAGGTTCTTTTTGATTAGAAAATATTTTAATTGTTTTATTAATTTGGGAAACTAATATTGATTTTTAAATATATTGTATTGCTATTTACTAGAAATAGGTATATTATGTAAAAAAGTACTCTTTAAAAAAAGCAAGAGGGGGTTTTTACGAATGAATTTAACTAAATGTAAAAAAATATTTGATGAACATAAAGGAATTATTAAATTATCTGATTTTACAAATGCAGGGCATCATAATACTGAACTCTACAAATTAATGGATGAAGGATATGTTGAAAAAATAAAAACAGGTTACTATCAGTGGGTAGCAGATCAAATGATTTCAGATGCCGTCTTGATTTCAAAAGTTTTCCCTAATGGTGTGGTTTGTTTAGAGTCGGCACTTTATCTATATAACTATATTGATCGAACACCAATGAAATGGCATATTGCAGTTAGTAAAAATAGTTCTAAAAGTAAGTACAAAATAGAATATCCACCAATGGAGTTTTATTTTATTATTGATAGATATCTATTAATAGGTAAAACTAAAATAAAATATGAAGGACATCCACTAACTATATTCGATAGAGAGCGAACAATATGTGATGTTATTAGATATGAAAAGAAATTAGATTCAGAAGTTTTTAATCAAGCTGTAAAGGCTTATATAAATGATTCCCAGAGAAATATTAGAGTTTTACTTGATTATGCAAAAGAAATGAATATATCAAATAAAGTGAATAGAATTATTGGGTTGTGGTTATAATGGGAATAGAACAATCGATTTTACAGCGATTAAAAAATAAATCTAAGAGTAAGAGAATATCCTTTCAATTAGCGTTACAACTTTTTTGTCAAGAAGAGTTCTTGAGGCGTCTATCATTATCAGAGTATAGAGAAAAATTAATTTTAAAAGGTGGGTTGTTTATTTTCTCATATACTGGGTTTGATGGTAGACCAACTATGGATATTGATTTTTTGGGAAAAGAATTGTCGAATAATTCAAATGATATGTTTGAAGTGATTAGTAGAATTTTCTCTATAAAAACAGAAAATAATTATATAAATTTTAAAATACGAAGGATTGAAAATATAACTGAAATAAAAGAGTATCATGGTTTGCGAATAAAAATAATGGCTAAAATTGGAAATACAAAAACACCATTTGATATTGATATAGGATTAGGCGATATTGTGATTCCTGATATTCAAAATATGAGTTATACGACTCAATTAAAAGAATTTGATTCACCAATGATAAAAACTTATTCTCTAGAATCTACAATTGCTGAAAAATTAGAAGCTATATGTGATCATTTAGAAATGACAAGTCGCTTGAAAGATTATTATGATATTTACTATTTATCATTAAATTTTAATTTTGATAGTAAAGTATTATTAGATGCAATCATTAGTACATTTGAAAATAGGAATAGTATAGTTAATGAAGAAGTATTAAATAAACTTACTAAAATAAATGAAAATGAGATTATAAAAAGAAGATGGCTGGCAT
>JAYEHA010000017.1:2211-6695 GCA_034659335.1 Bacillota bacterium | reverse complement strand
AATATGATTCAATAACTCCATTTTCATCTTCATTTTCCTTTTCATTACTCGATATTGGAGATAATTCATTTTTAATAATATTTTTCTTTTCTTTTTCCATTAATTTATTTCTATTTGCTATTTCATATTCTCTTATACGTTTTTTTACAGATTGTATTGAAATCAATTGAGCAATATAAGTAAATATTATGAATATTAATAAAAACTTAAAAATCTGATTATATAAAAAGAAAGTTGTAACTAAAGATATAGCTAAAACAATAAAAATAATTTTCCCAAATGTTGTTATTCTATATTTTTTCATCTTATCACCTAGTATAGATTATATCATAATAATAAATGAATATAAATATGAATCATTTTTTTATTTTACATTATTTTAGCAATTCAGTAAATTCTTTACTATTAATAATCATTTTCTTTACACTTTCATAACTCGTTGAACCATATGACTTTTTCATGCTTACAGAATTTTCTATTTTAAGCAACTCAATAATATCTTCATTAAAAATTTTAGAATATTTTTTAAAATCATTAATAGATAAATCCTGAAAAATCATCTTTTTCTTGTCTAAATCAAACACCATTTCTCCAACAATTCTATGTGCTTCTCTAAACTCCAAACCACCTTTAACTAAATAGTCTGCAATATCAGTAGCTTGTAAAAACCCTTTTAAACAAGCTCTTTTCATAATATCTTTATTAAATTCAATTGTTAATATCATTTGATTAAATATTTCAAGTGTATCTAATACTACTTTACTTGTTCTAAATAAATATTTTTTATCTTCTTGCATATCCTTGTTATAAGCTAAAGGTAAACCTTTCATAGTTGTAAATAATCCAAACAAACTAGAAATAACTTCTCCACTTTTACCTCTTATTAATTCTGCCACATCAGGATTTTTCTTTTGAGGCATAATACTACTTCCTGTTGAATATGCATCATCTATTATAAAAAAATTGTATTCTTGAGAGGCATAAATAATTATTTCTTCACAAAATCTACTTAAATGTAAAAACATTATTGAAGAAGCATTTAAATACTCTAAAATATAATCCCTATCAGAAACAGTATCAAGAGCATTCTCCGTAATTTTTGAAAAAGACAATTCTCTTGCAATATAAAATCTATCCGTCTCATAATTAACACCTGCTAATGCCCCAACACCTAATGGCATAATATCGACTCGTTTTTCAATCTCTTCAAACCTTTCAAAATCTCTTTTAAACTTTTGAAAATAACATTGAAAATAAAACCCTAGAGTAATAATTTGAGCCCCTTGCAAATGAGTATACCCTGGCATATATACATCAATATTTTGTTCACTTAAATAAATCAGTGTCTGTAATAATTTTTTTATACTTTTTTTTGTTTCAATAATAATATCTTTAGTATAAAGCTTCATATCTAATGCTATTTGATCATTCCTACTTCTTGCTGTATGAAGTTTTTTCCCAACATTTCCAATCTTTTTAATTAAAGCTTTTTCAATAGACATATGAATATCTTCATCTTCAATAGTAAATTCAAAAATATCATTTTCAATCTCATATTTAATTTCATTCAGTCCATTTATTATTTTTTCCATTTCTTTTTCAGTTATTATATTTATTTTATTCAACATTTTAATATGAGCAATACTCCCTAAAATATCATATTCATACAATATATAATCAAATGTAATAGAATTATTATACTGATCAAGAAGTTTTGATGATTCTTTATTAAATCTCCCACTCCATAATTTCATAACTACTTCCCCTTCAAATTCATCTTCATCATTGCATTAATTTTAAATGGTAACGTATAAAGATTAATAAATCCTTCTGCATCATGATGACTAAAAAACTCACTTTTACCAAACGAAGAAATACTTTCTTCAAATAACGCATATTTTGATTCCATTGCCATTAAAACAACATTTCCTTTATATAGTTTCATTTTAACTATACCAGTAACATTTTCTTGTGTTCCATCAATAAATAAATCTAGCGATTCTCTTAATTTATTAAACCATATACCATCATAAACAAGTTCTGCATATTTTTTTGATATAGTTTCTTTAAATTGATAAGTTAATTTATCCAATGTTAATCTCTCTAATTCACTATGAGCCTGCATAAGTATAGTTCCACCAGGAGTCTCATAAATACCTCGTGATTTCATCCCTACTAATCTGTTTTCTAATAAATCTACTATACCAATAGCATGATTCCCACCGATTGCATTTAATTTTTCTAATAAATCTTTAGGCTTCATTTTTTCTCCGTTAAGTTTTATAGCTTCGCCTTTTTTAAATTCTATTGTTATAAATTCAGCCTTATCACTTGATTCTTCAAGTGTTTTAGACATCATAAGTATTTTTTTATAATCAACTTCATTGGCCGGACTTTCAATATCTCCACCTTCATGACTAATATGCAAAATATTTCTATCTCTTGAATATATCTTTTCTTTTGTAGCAAGAATCTCAATATTATTATCATTTGCATAATCAATAGCATCTTCTCTTGATTCAATATCCCAAATTCTCCATGGTGCAATAACATTAATACTAGGATCTAATGCAGCAATTGATGCTTCAAATCTAACTTGATCATTTCCTTTTCCCGTACACCCATGAGCAATATATTTCGCACCTTCCTTATGAGCTATCTCTACCAATTTTTTGCTAATCAAAGGTCTAGCTAATGAAGTCCCTAATAAATACTTCCCTTCATAAACAGCATTTGCCTTTATAGCTTTAAAAACATAATCTTTTACAAATTCATCTGTTACATTTTCAACATAAACTTTAATAGCTCCTGACTTAATAGCCTTTTCTTCAATACCTTCAAGCTCATCATCTTGACCAACATTAATACAAGCTGCAATTATCTCAAAATCATAATTTTCTTTAATCCATGGTATTATTATTGAAGTATCAAGTCCTCCCGAATACGCCAAAACTAATTTCTCTTTCATTTTCTACACCTTCCTTTCTAATTTAAATAAAAAAACTCCATCTCATTTAGAGACGAAGTTATTCGCGGTTCCACTCTAGTTAAAATCCAAATAATTGAATTTTCACTCTTAAATCTATAACGTAGATTAAACGGATTATTATACATAATTTCTAACAATCAATTCATAAGTTCTCTTCATATATTCCTAGTTACTAGACTCACACTCTACTCTAGCTCGCTTTAACCTCAAAATATACTACTCTCTTAATCAAAAAGTTTTTTATTAATTGCTAGTATATTTGCTGCAGGACAAAATGTCAACTCTTTTTTTACATTTTTATTCGCAATATTGTATATTCATACATAAAATGTTAATTAGATCTACTAAGTATATTTTTAAAGATAGGTATATCTCCATTCATTTTAAAATCTAAGTTACTATTATAAACAAAATTATCTGGATTTTGATCTATTGTATCTAATATTGTTATAAGTCTTGTTATAAATTCTCTTATTTTTAATTTATTAATATCTATTTTATCCTTATGATAAGTATATAACACCCAATTTTTTAATGATTCATCCGTAATTTTTATCTCAGTATTAAATGCTTTTTTATAGATCACAACTATTTTTTCAGTAATAGAAATATAATCTTTAAGTTCAATATCTTTTAACATAACAATTGGCTGTCTAATATCTACTAATCCAGATTTATATGAGTCAATTGCATTCCCTAATCTTTGACTTAGTGCTATATTACTTCTAAAGCCTTTTTCTTCGTTATTCACAATTTCTTCAGTTCCAGACAATAAAAACATAGTGTTTACTAAATCACCTGATACAGTTAAATCAATTAAATATTTTAAATTCTCATATGCATTTTTTCTAATGTCTGACCTCTCATTAATCAACAAATCAATTTCATCAATCACTATAACTAATCCATTATAACCTAACAAATTGACTAATTTTGAAAATGCCTTCAAAAAATCTAATGTATTACTTTTATTTACAAAACCAATAACGTTAAATTTAGTTTTAATATCATATGGAATATTTTTTTCTCCACTTAACCATTCACTAATTACAGCTACCATTTCATTATCATTTTTTATTTTGCTTCTAATATAATTTAATAGAGCTCTTGCAAAAGTTTCATTATATTTTTGCATAATTTTAATAACTTTATTTATCTCATTAGTTGATTGCATTTTATCAGGCGAATTTTTTAAATTATCTATCCAAATATCAAATATATTGTCAAATGATGCTAATCCTTCTTTACTTTTAACAAATAAATTATGCATAATATAATAATAAAAATCATCTAATTTATTCATTCTAAATACTCTATCAATCTGCAAAAAAGACACAACAAAATCATCTCTTAATGCTATTTCTTTAAAAGCATTTATAAGAAATGTTTTTCCAGTTCCGTAATTACCTAAAATCACTTTAACACTACCAATTCCCATATTAAGATTATCTAAATTTCTTTTAAATTCATCAACTTCTACATCTCTCGAAATAAT
>JAYEHA010000017.1:0-2201 GCA_034659335.1 Bacillota bacterium | reverse complement strand
ATTTATAATAATTCGTGCATCAACATTATTAATAATCAAATTTCACACCTCAATCTATTTAATATACTAATTTTATCATAAAACATACATAATGTTAACACAATGATTGCAAAAAAATATTGCCATTTTATAGGCAATATTTATATTTCTATTTTTCCATCTCTTTAATTGCAACTTTTGCTAAAATTTCTGTAGGATCAATAGTATCTTTTAATAATCCCATTTTTCTAAAAATAATTGGCAATTCTGTACACCCTAAAACAAATTTAATATTTTCATCTTTTTGAGCATCATTAATAAGCTTAATAAATTCTTCTTTATGATAATTATTAATACCTTTTTTATAATTATATATTGATTTCATTATCATTTCTTGATTCTCAAAATTAGGAACCACAACATTAATTCCATATTTTTTAAAAGTATTTTGATATACTCTTGATTTATAAGTTCCTGTAGTTGCTAACAGATATACTTTCTTATATCCATTAGAATCAATAACTTTTGCTGTCTCCTCAATCATATTAATAAAAGTATAATCAATATTCATATATGACTCATCAATCTTTTCTTTAATTTCTTTATAGAAATAATGCGCTGTATTGCAAGGCATAATCAATATATTTGCTCCTGCGTCAATCAACTTTAAAGCTGTTTTAGATATTTCAAAAACGGGACTTTGACCATTCTCATTAATTGCTTTTGATCTATCAGGAATCATAGTATTGTTATCAATAATAATATGTGCATGCTCCTGATCTGAATTAGCATTAGTATTTAATATTATTTTATTAAATAAATCTACAGTTGCCATTGGCCCCATTCCACCAATTATTCCAATAATTTTTTCGTTTTTTATCATGACACTTCACTTTTTATTTCTGTTAATTCATTTTCTGTTGCAGCGATAATAACTGAACATGATGCATCTCCTATTACGTTTACAGATGTTCTTGCCATATCTAGTATTCTATCAATTCCTGCAATAAGAACAAGCCCTTCTAATGGTAATCCAACAGATTGAAGTACTAGAGTTAACATAATAAATCCAGCCCCAGGAACTCCAGCGGTACCTATAGATCCCAAAGTAGCTGTTAAAATAATTGTAACCATTTGAGCAGCAGATAACTCTATTCCATAAACTTGTGCTAAGAAAAGTGCACAAACACCTTGATATAATGCTGTTCCATCCATATTTATTGTAGCACCTAAAGGTAATACAAATGAAGATATTTTTTCAGATACACCTAAATTTTCTCTTACCGATCTAATTGTAACAGGTAAAGTACCTGAAGAACTTGTAGTACTAAATGCTGTTACAGCAGCAGGAGCAACACCTTTAAAAAATTTAACTGGACTAATTTTTGCAAATATTTTTACAGCTGTTGAATAAGTAACTATTGCATGAATTATACATCCTAAATAAACAGCAAAGATTACCATACTAAGTGGTTTTAAAACATCCATTCCATATGTTGAAACTACTGGAACTATTAATGCAAATACACCATATGGTGCTACTTCCATAATAAATGCAGTAATTTTATACATAATTTCTGCTAAACTATCAAAGAAATTAACAAATGGAGCTGATTTTTCTTCTGGCAATACTGTACATCCAACACCTAAAAACAGTGCAAATGCAATAACTTGCAAAATATTCCCATCAACTAATCCCTTTAATGGATTTCTAGGAATAATATTTAACAATGTATTAATTATTGATGGTGTTTCAACTGCTTTTGCTGCAGCATCTACAGGGATAATTAATCCTGTTCCAGGTTTTATAATCATCGCTAACACTAAACCAATAGTTACTGCTATAGCAGTTGTAATAAGATAATACAATAAAGTCTTTCCACCAATTCTACCTAAAGATTTAGGATCACCAATACTTGCTGCACCAACAACAAGTGATGAAAATACAAGCGGAACAATAATCATTTTAATCATATTGATAAATAATGTTCCAAACGGCTTAATATATGTTTGCGCAATATCTGGCGCACCTTGTAAAAACATACCGACAATAATACCTGAAATAAGACCAATAAAAATTTTTGTTGTAAGTTTCATTTTCTTCACTAAAATTCCTCCTTTTTACTAAATACACTTTCTACTAATTATATTATAATTCATAAAAGACTTTAAAAGACTAAAAAAGACATAATATTCAAACAATTAGCAATTGTTTATCATTT
>JAYEHA010000016.1:0-6695 GCA_034659335.1 Bacillota bacterium | reverse complement strand
CCATTATGGTGGTTTGCAATTGGTGCTAGAAAGATTAAGCTTTCAACAATAGGTTTTATTCAATTTGTTTCACCTACTTTATCTTTAATTATTGGAGTAATGATATATAATGAACCCTTTGAAATTACTCAAGTAATTAGTTTTGGATTAATTGGTATTGGTATTGTAATATATATTAAGTCAGTTTATTCACAAAAGAAAGAAGTTTTGGATTACGCTTTGAGAAAAAATTAACAAATTTATCAAAGTTTCTTAAAATTGTAAGTCTTTTATAATATGTATTATAAACCTAGATGTCAAGTGTTGTTGATATATAAGAGTTTTATAAAATTTTAAATTTATAACAATATGTTTTGTATAAAGAAAATTACATTAATGAAAACGTTGACATGGTGTATATTGTATACTATAATGGAATGTGTAGATAATTGTATATTAGAACAATAAATAAGGAGGATTTAAATGAGCAAAAAAGTAATGAAAACTATGGATGGAAATACTGCTGCTGCGCATGTATCGTATGCGTTTACAGATGTAGCTGCAATATTTCCAATTACACCTTCTTCTCCAATGGCTGAGCATGTTGATGAATGGGCGGCACATGGTAGAAAAAATATTTTTGGAAATATAGTAAAAGTAAGTGAACTACAGTCTGAGGCTGGAGCATCAGGTTCTGTTCATGGAGCATTACAAGGTGGAGCTTTAACTACTACTTATACAGCTTCACAAGGTTTATTATTAATGATTCCCAATATGTATAAAATTTCTGGTGAGTTATTACCAGGTGTTTTTCATGTTAGTGCACGTTCTGTTGCAACTCAAGCATTATCAATTTTTGGTGATCACTCTGATGTTATGGCAGTAAGACAAACTGGATTTGGATTATTATCATCAGCTTCAATTCAAGAGGTAATGGATTTAGGTGCAGTAGCACATTTAACTGCTATTGATACTAGAGTACCATTTGTGCATTTCTTTGATGGATTTAGAACATCTCATGCTATACAAAAAATTGAAATATTAGATTATGATGATTTAGCTGAATTCGTAGATTTTGATAAAGTAAACGAATTTAGAAGAAGAGCATTAAATTCAGAGCATCCTGTAACTAGAGGTACTGCTCAGAATCCTGACATTTTCTTCCAAGCTAGAGAAGCTTGTAATCCATTTTATGATGCTGTTCCAGAAGTAGTTGTAGAAAATATGAAAAAGATCAATAAACTTACAGGAAGAGATTATAAACCATTTAATTATTATGGTGCAGAAGATGCAGAAAAGGTAATAATAGCAATGGGTTCTGTATTAGAAGCTGCTGAAGAAGCGATAGATTATTTAGTTGCTAAAGGCGAAAAAGTTGGTTTATTAAAAGTTAGATTATATAGACCGTTTGTTAAAGAATATATGTTTGATGTTATGCCTTCAACAGTTAAGAAAATTGCTGTTTTAGATAGAACTAAAGAGCCAGGTTCTGCTGGAGAACCATTATTTAAAGATATTCAATCTGCATACTATGATATAGATGATAGACCTTTAATTGTTGCAGGTCGTTATGGATTAAGTTCAAAAGAGACTACTCCTTCTCATATTAAAGCAGTTTTTGATAATTTAGATGCAGAAGATATGAAAAAAGAGTTTACTGTTGGAATTAACGATGATGTTACATTCTTATCATTAGATGTTAAAGAAACTATTATGGCTGAACCAGTTGACAGAACTAGATGTAAATTCTGGGGATTAGGATCAGATGGTACAGTTGGAGCTAATAAAAATGCAATTAAAATTATTGGTGACAATACTGATTTATATGCTCAAGCTTATTTCTCATATGACTCTAAAAAATCTGGTGGAGTTACAGTATCTCACTTAAGATTTGGAAAAGATAGAATTAGATCTACTTATTTAGTAGATAATGCAAATTATATAGCATGTCATAACCAGTCGTATGTTGGGAATTATGATGTATTAGATGGTTTAGAAGAAAATGGTATATTTTTACTTAATTGTAAATGGGGCACTTCTGAATTAGAAGAAAAATTACCAGCTGATATGAAAAAATATCTTGCTGAAAAAAATATTAAGTTCTATATTATTAATGGAACTAAAATTGCTGAAGAAGTTGGTTTGGGTGGAAGAATTAATATGGTAATGCAAGCTGCTTTCTTTAAATTAGCTAAAATTATTGATGTTGATGAATCTATTAAATTACTAAAAGAGGCAATTGAGAAAACATATATTAAAAAAGGTATGAATATTGTTGAAATGAATTGGAAAGCTGTAGATGCTGCTATTGATGAAATTGTTGCAGTTGACGTTCCAAGTAGTTGGGCAAATGAAACTTCTGAAATTAAGGAAAAAGTTGAATCTGATTTACCAGATTATGTTAAAGATATAGTTGTTCCAATTGGTAAATTAAAAGGTGATAACCTTCCAGTTTCTACATTTGTTGGACAAGAAGATGGTACATTTGAGCAAGGAGCTTCAGCTTTTGAAAAGCGTGGAGTTGCAATAAATGTTCCTAAGTGGAATGTTGATACTTGTATTCAATGTAATAAATGTTCAATGGTATGTCCTCATGCTGCGATAAGACCATATTTATATACTGATGAAGAGGTTGTAAATGCTCCTGAAGGAATGACTGTTAAAAAAGCTAATGGTAAAGCTTTAGCGGGATTACAATATAGAATTTCAGTTTCAATTGATGATTGTACTGGTTGTGGCGTTTGTGTTAGCGAATGTCCAGTTAATGCTCTTGAATTGAAAGAATTTGCTACTCAAATAGATGAGCAAGCAAACTTTAACTACTCAGTTAATTTGCCTGAGAAGAAAAATGCAATGGGTAATAAATACTCTGTTAAAGGTTCACAATTTGAAAAGCCATTATTTGAATTTTCTGGTGCATGTGCTGGTTGTGGAGAAACACCATATTTAAAAGCTGTTACTCAATTGTATGGAGATAGAATGGTTATAGCAAATGCAACAGGTTGTTCTTCTATTTGGGGTGGAACTGCACCAAATACAGTATTCTGTAAAAATGATAAGGGACACGGTCCAGCTTGGGCTAATTCATTATTTGAAGATAATGCTGAATATGGTTTTGGTATGAAAGTTGGAATGACTGTTGTTAGAGAAACATTAAAAAGAAAAGTTGAAGAATTAGTTAATTTAGATATTGATGCTGATTTAAAAGCTGCTCTTAATAATTGGTTAGAAAACTTTGAAAATGGAGAAGGTTCACAAGTTGCTGGAGAAGCTGTTAAAGCTTTATTTGATACAGAAGTATCTTCAGAAGCAAAAGAATTATTTGCTCATGTTAAAGAAAATGAAGATGCTCTTACTAAGAAATCTGTATGGATTCTTGGTGGAGATGGATGGTCTTATGATATTGGTTATGGTGGACTTGATCATGTTCTTGCAGCTAATGAAGATGTAAATGTATTAGTATTTGATACAGAAGTTTATTCAAATACTGGTGGACAAGCTTCTAAATCTACACCAACTGCTGCAGTTGCAAAATTCGCTGCTGCTGGTATGAGAACTAAGAAGAAAGATCTTGGTTTAATTACTTCATCTTATGGATATGTTTATGTAGCTCAAGTAGCTCTTGGTGCTAGTGATGCTCACTTTATGAAAGTATTAAAAGAAGCTGAAGCCTATGATGGACCATCATTAATTATTGCTTATTCTCCTTGTATTGCTCATGGATTAAAAGCTGGAATGGGTCATAGTGTTAGTAGAGAAAAAGAAGCTGTTGATGCTGGATATTGGCATTTATGGAGATATATTCCTGCATTAAAAGAAGAAGGAAAGAATCCATTTGTTCTTGATTCAAAAGAGCCAAAGGCAGATTTCCAAGAATTCTTGCACGGTGAAATACGTTATACTACTTTAGAGAATCAGTTCCCTGAAATTGCTAAAGAGTTATTCGTAAAAGCTGAAAAAGAGGCTAAAGAAAGATATGAAGGATATAGAAGATTAGCAGAAATGGAATATTAATAAATAAAAGGGCAGGCATTTAGCCTGTCCTTTATTATTTTGAGGTGAAAATATGATAAAATTTATTCATAAATCAACTAGATTAAGTTGTAATTTGCTTGAAGCTTATAGAATGTTTACAATTCAAGATAAGGTTAAACTTTGGTTAAGCGAAACATGTTTTATTAATAAAGAAAAATTTGAGATAAAAATTGAATATAATAATTTATTTATAGATACTGCAAAAAGTAGAATTATTGAAAATGAATATGAGAAAAGACTTACAATTAATTGGATAGAAAAAAGTAAGAATATTGATTCAATAGTTAAAATAAATTTTATGACTTGTTCTCAAAGAGCTGTTAATTGTGTTGAATTACACATAATACATAAAGGGTTAAATGAAGAAAATTTTTTGTTTTATGATAATTTTTGGAAAGAGGCTCTAGAGTCTTTACGGTATTATTATAATAAAGATTGGATTATACAGAATGGAGATCTAACGCTTACAAAATTAACTGGTAGAGGTTTGTAGGAGGTAAAATGATAATTAATGTGCCGCAAACTGGCAAATATCATATTGAAAATATTGTATTTGATTATAACGGAACTATTGCAAATGATGGAATAATTATTGATGGTATTTTAAAAAGAATTGTTGATTTAAGTAAGAACTTTAATGTACATATTATTACGGCAGATACATTTAATACTGTTAAAGAATCTTTTAAAGGGACTAATGTAAATGTTTATATTATTGATAAAGATTTTGGAAGTGAACAGAAAGAAAAATTTATTGATAAATTAGGATTTGATAAAACTATAGCTTTGGGTAATGGAAGAAATGATCAATTAATGTTAAAAAAATCAATCATTTCTATTGCAGTACTTAATGATGAAGGTGTATCAGTAAAAGCTATTAATAGTGCTGATTTTTTAATAAAAGATATTAATAATTTTTTTGATATGATTGAAAAACCTAAGAAAATGATTGCAATATTAAGAAAATAATAATAATAATAAAAATAATAAAAATTAACTAATACTGTATATAAATGATGGTAATAGTTAATTTTTTATTATAAATTTTTCAAAGGTTTATGCTAAAGTGAACCGGTTGTGAATTTGCATTAATGATCCCTTTAAGACTTATAATTGAATTTGTTTATTTTTTTCTGGTAATATTATATTTTTAACATTATTTTCAAGCAACTTTTCTTTTAATGCTTCTCTTGAAGGTTCTTCTCCGTGTGTAATAAAAACAATATCTGGAGATTTCTTTAAATTAGTAACAAAATTTACTAAATCATTTTGATCTGCATGGGCAGAATAACCATTTATTTTATGAATTTTTGCTTTAACTTTATATTCTTTTTTACTAATCCATACAGTATTCTTTTTTTCTAATAATTCTCGACCAAGTGTGTTTTCAGCTTGATATCCAATAAAGATAATATTAGTTGATATATCATCTAAAAATTCTTTGAGATAGAATAGTATTTTTCCACCATTACACATACCACTTGAAGAAATAATTAGTTTTGGATTACTCGTTCTCATTATAGTAAAGGTATCTTTTAATTCCTCAATAAAATGAATGTTTTTTAGATTGAATAAATCAGTTTTATCATGTAAATCGTTTTTCAATGATTGTAGATTGTTTTCATAAATAGTAGTAGCTTTTAATCCAAGTGGGCTATCAATATAAATTGGCAAATTATTTAAAACTTTATATTTATCAATTTTAAGTAGTTTTTTTAATTCTAAAACAATATTTTGTGTTCTTCCTAATGAGAATGAAGGAATTATTCCTAATTCACTATTATTATAGATATCTAGAAGTATATCCCCTAGTTTTCTGCTGCGTTCATCAATATCTTGATGAAGTCTATTTCCGTATGTTGATTCCATAACTAAGTAATCACATTCTCCCTTAAATTCAGGAGGATCTAATAATAAATTACTATTATTACCTAAATCACCAGAGAAACAAATTGATTGATTTAAATTTTTTTCTTTAACATCAACGAAAATTGATGCGGCACCAAGAATATGGCCGGCTTTAAAAAATTCAAAAGTTAAATTTTTATAAGATTCTTTTTTATTATAATTGATTGGATAAAAGTATGCTAAAGCTAGTTCAACATCTTCTGTATTGTAGAGTGGTTCTTTTTCATCTAATCCAGCTTTTAATCTGTTTTCGTTTTCAAGTTTTGTTGTTCTTTCCTGAATATTTGCACTATCCTTTAACATAATTACTGCTAATTCTTTTGTTTGATGTGTGCAATATATTTTTCCTCTAAAACCTTTTTTAAATAATAATGGTATTCTTCCAACATGATCAATATGTGAATGAGTAAGAAGTACTATATTAATATCTGATGGATTAAATTGTATTTCGCTATTATCTTCATTTTCTTCTTGATATAGACCGAAATCGATTAAGGTTTTACTGTTTTCTGATTCAAGCAAATAGCATGAACCGGTAACTGTACCTGTTGCTCCTAAAAATGTTATTTTCATTAAATCACCTCTTAAATTTGATTATACCCTAAAAAATAAAAAAGTAACATAATAAACTATAATCATAAAATAATTACAAAAAAAAGTTTAGAAGATATTTGATAAGGTAAATACGTAAGGAATGCACTAGAAAAAGGAGAAGAATATGAAAATTATTAAATTTATGAAAGAAGGCATTAAATATTTCGGTGTTACAGAAG
>JAYEHA010000015.1:3228-6736 GCA_034659335.1 Bacillota bacterium | reverse complement strand
ATAAATATTTGTTTGGAGTAATTATGAAAAGTCTTGTCTTTTTAGCAAGTAATTTAAATGATATATTTTATAAATATATTGAAAATATGGAATATGAAATAATTAAGATTGAAAAATCATTAAATACATATGATAGTATTTCAAATCATCCGGATATTTTTGTTTTTTCAACTGGGGAAAAGTTAATTGTTGATATTTCAATTTATGATGAATTAAAAGAAATATTAGGAAATTGTGTAATAAAGGGTAATAGCCAAGTCGGAAAAAAATATCCGAATAATATTCAATATAATGTAGCTAGAGTAGGAAAATATTTGATCCATAATAAAAAATATACTGACAAAATTATCATTGAAAATAGTAATTGTCAATTTATTAATGTTAATCAAGGATATTCAAAATGCAATACTTTAATTGTAGATGATAATTCAATTATTACTTCTGATAAAGGAATTTATAAAGAAGTTATTGAAAATGGATTAGATGCACTTTTAATTAGTCAAGGATATATTTTTTTAAAAGGATTAGAATATGGTTTTATTGGTGGTTCTAGTGTTAGATTAAAAGATGAAATAATCTTTTACGGTGATATTAGTAATCATCCTGATTTTAAAGTTATAAAAATATTTATTGAAAGTAAGAATCTTAAAATAAAGTATTTTAAATTTTTATTAGAAGATATTGGATCGTGTATTGTATTAGATAGGAAATAGAAAGGTGTGTTATGTTATTAAAATTAGGCGTTTTAGCAGTAATTGGTGCTTTTATAGGTTGGATGACTAATGTTTTTGCAATAAAGTTATTATTTAGACCATTCAAGGAAATTAATATTTTAGGGTTTAAAATTCAAGGGCTTATTCCAAAGAGAAGAACGGATATTGCAAAAAGTATAGGTGAAACTATTGATAGTGAATTAGTTTCTTTAGAAAAAATTATTGATGATTTTATTGAAGGGCTAGATAAATTGGAAGTTAAAAATTTAATTAAAGCAAGAATTGAAAATATTATTAAAGAAAAACTTCCGCCACTTATACCAGTTGGAATGGTAATGATGTTTGTAAATGATGTAATTGAATCTCAGGGAGATCAACTTATTGATGAAATAATAGAAAAAATGATTTCTAAAGCAACGGCATCAATTAAAATTGATGAAATAGTTGAAGATAATATTAATAAGTTTGAATTAGAAAAAATCGAATCTATAATTTTAGATTTAGCCAAAACGGAACTTAAACATATTGAGTATTTAGGCGGAGCTATCGGATTTATGATAGGGATTGTTCAAGGTCTTATTATTTTAAACATCTAGTTGACAACTAATATAAAAAGATGTATCATTAAAAAATATAGTAATAGAGAAAAAAGTAGTTAATCACTAAATATATAGGGAGAGTATACATTAACTGTAAGCATACTTATATTTATATTAATGAAAACTAATTCTTTGCTTAAATTTAGTAGGAAACGAAATGTTTACGTATTAACTGCGTTAAAGTTATTTGAGTGGAAAAGTTAATTTTCTACTTGGGTGGAACCGCGTGTTAAACTCGTCCCAAAATTTATTTTTTGGACGGGTTTTTTTAATTTAGAAGGAAGGGTGAAAACATGAAAGTATTTTTAAATGATGGATCATCTTTAGAAGTTAAAGATGGAGTAAGTGTATATGATGTAGCATGTGAAATTTCAGTGGGATTAGCAAGGGTAGTAGTACTTGGTGAAGTAAATGATGAAATTGTAGATGTTAATCATTTGGTAAAAGATGGAGATAAAATTAATTTATTAAAAATGGATGCAGAAGAATCTTTAGATGCATTTAGACATACTTCATCGCATATTATGGCTCAAGCTGTGAAAAGATTATATCCTGGAACAAAAATAGCGATTGGCCCTACTATAGATAATGGATTTTATTATGATTTTGATTCAGAGCATACTTTTGTTGAAAGTGATTTAGTAAAAATAGAAAAAGAAATGAAAAAAATTGTTAAAGAAAAGTTGGATTTAGAGCGTTTTGAATTATCAAGAGAAGAAGCAATAAAATTTGTAGAAGAAAAAGGTGAAGATTATAAAGTTGAACTTATTAATGATTTGCCTGAAGGTGAAAAAATATCATTTTATAGACAAGGTGAATTTGTTGATTTATGTAGAGGTCCACATATTCCGAATACTAAATTAGTTAAAGCTATTAAATTATTGAGTGTAGCTGGTGCTTACTGGAGAGGTAATGAAAACAATAAAATGTTACAAAGAATTTATGCAACTTCTTTTCCGAAAGCTAATTTATTAGAGAAATATTTAAAAAGATTAGAAGAAGCAAAAAAAAGAGATCATAGAAAAATTGGAAAAGAACAAGAATTATTTACTTTGATGGATGAAGCTCCAGGATTTCCATTTTTATTACCAAATGGAACTCTTTTGAAAAATACTTTACTTGATTATTGGCGTGAAGTTCATACTAAAGCAAAATATGAAGAAATTGAAACACCATTAATTTTAAATAGAAAATTATGGGAAACTTCTGGTCATTGGGATCATTATAAAGAAAATATGTATACTTTAAAAATTGATGATAATGATTATGCAATTAAACCTATGAATTGCCCAGGAGGAATGTTAGTTTATAAAACGAAATTAAGATCTTATAAAGATTTTCCTATTAGAATGGGAGAAATCGGAAGAGTTCATAGACATGAATTATCAGGGGCATTACACGGGCTTATGAGAGTAAGAGCTTTTACTCAAGATGATGCACATATATTTATGTTACCAAGTCAAATTAAAAGTGAGATAATTAATGTAGTAAATTTAGTAGATGAAGTATATTCTACATTTGGATTTAAGTATCATATAGAATTATCAACAAGACCAGAAAATTCTATGGGTACTGATGAAGAATGGAAATTAGCAGAGGAATCTTTAGAAGGAGCATTAGTTGAACTAGGAGTAGAGTATAAACTTAATCCTGGTGATGGAGCATTTTATGGGCCTAAAATTGATTTTCATTTAGAAGATTGTATAGGACGTACATGGCAATGTGGAACTATTCAATTAGATATGCAATTACCACAACGTTTTGATTTAAATTATATTGGAGAAGATGGTAATAAACATAAGCCAATTGTAATTCATAGGGTAGTTTATGGAAGTATTGAAAGGTTTATTGGGATATTAATTGAGCATTTTGCTGGTAGATTTCCAACTTGGTTAGCTCCTGTTCAAGTTAAATTTATTCCTGTTGCAGATAGACATGTTGATTTCTGTGAAAAAATTAAAGAAAAATTTGAAAACAGTAATTTAAAAGTAGAAATTGATTCAAGAAGTGAACAAGTTGGTTATAAAATTAGAGAAGCACAATTACAACAAGTTCCATATATGATTATTGTTGGAGATGAAGAATTAAATAGTGATAAATTATCTATTAGATCTCGTGATGAAGGTGAATTAGGTAAGTTATCTATTGAAGAATTTATAGAAATGATTAGTAAAGAAATTAAAAATAAAGACATGA
>JAYEHA010000015.1:0-3218 GCA_034659335.1 Bacillota bacterium | reverse complement strand
AATTATAGAAATATTATGCGAATTAATTTTGCATAATATTTTTTTTGAATGATTATTCTTTTATAGATAATATTATGCATATAGTTTCAAAAAGTTTTAAATTTTGTTAATAAATTATCAATAAAAACATTGGAAACTACTAACAAAATATAAAAGAGATGTATAAATATTTACTTTTTGTATATTTTTACAGTTTTGACATAGTACTAAAAAAATGTTATTTTAATAAGGAACTACGAGATTTGAATAAAATTAAAAAGGAGGAAATATGAAAGAAATGTATAAAAAAGAACTAATAATAGACTTAAAAAAACTTATCAGTATACCAAGTGTTTTAGATGAGTCGGATAATAAGTTTCCGTTTGGTGAAAATATTAACAAAGTTTTAGAAGAAATGTTAGCTATTAGTGAAAGACTAGGGTTTAAAACTTTCTATAATGAATATTATGGTTATGCAGAAATTGGTAACGGTGATGAACTTATAGGTGTTTTAGGACATTTAGATGTTGTACCAGCTGGGGATTTAGATAAATGGGATACTGATCCATTTGAAGCTACTATTAAAGATGGAAAGCTTTATGGTAGAGGAACTCAAGATGATAAAGGACCAACTTTAGCGGCTATGTACGGAGTGAAGGCATTAATAGATGAAAATATTACTTTTAATAAAAGAGTACGATTTATTTTTGGATTGGATGAAGAAAATTTATGGAGAAGTATTGATAAATACTTAGAGAATGAAGATAAGCCAGATTATGGGTTTACACCAGATTCTATTTTTCCAATTATTAATGCAGAAAAAGGTTTGTTACAAGCAAAGATTACTTTAAATGAAAAATCACCAATAAATTTAATTGCAGGAAATGCGTTTAATGCTGTACCAGATAAAGCCATATATACTGGCGATAAAAAAGTAGAAGTTATGGAAGCATTAGATAGTTTAAATTATGAATATCATAATACTAATAATGGGATAGAAGTTATTGGTGTTGGTTCTCATGCAGCAAAGCCTTCAGAAGGAATTAATGCGATTACACGATTAATTAAAGCTTTAGTAAAGGTAGGATATACTTCAAAAGGTATTGAAATGATTAATGAAGTGTTCCATGAAATGTTAGCTGGAGAAGGTTTTATTGATAATTGTTCTGATGAAGTTTCTGGATCTTTAACAGTTAATTTAGGGAAGATAGTATTTGATGAATCAATGCAAATGATTGGTTTAGATATTAGAATTCCTGTAACATTTGATAAAGAAGAAGTTGTTAATCATTTAAAATCAACAATTGAGTTTTATGGTTTTAAATATGAAGAGTATGATTATTTGAAAGCAATTTATATTCCAGAAGATAATTTTATGGTTCAAAAGTTAAAAGAAGTATTTGAAAAAGAAACAGGTTTAGATTCAACTCCATTATCATCTGGTGGAGCAACTTATGCTAGAGCTATTGATAATTGTGTGGCTTATGGTGCATTATTTCCAGGCGATGAAAAAGTTGAGCATAAAGCTAATGAGTATATTAAAATTGAAAATCTTTATAAATGTGTAGATATTTATTCAAAGACAATAGAAGCGTTATTGAAATAAGGAGGAAAAGAGAATGAAGAAATTTTCTATGCCAACGGCATATACAATTTTAATCGGAATTATAATTATTGTAGCATTATTAACTTATATTGTACCAGCAGGTCAATATCAAATGGTAGAAGATACTAATACTGGAAGAATGTTACCGGTATCAGGAACTTATGAAGAGGTAGAGTCAACACCGCAAGGAATAAAGGATATTGTTGTAGCTCCAATCAAAGGATTTAAAGATGCTATTGGTGTGGCATTATTTGTTATTATTATTGGTGGTTTCTTAGGCGTTGTAATGAAAACAGGTGCTATTGATGCTGCTATTGCTAATGTAACAAAAGTATTAAAAGGTAAAGAACAATTAATGATACCTGTATTAATGGTATTGTTTGGATTAGGTGGTACTTCTTATGGTATGGCAGAAGAAACAATTGCTTTTTATCCATTATTAATTCCAATATTTATTGCAGCAGGATATGATACAATTACTGCAGTAGCAGTAATATTACTTGGTGCTGGTGCTGGTGTAATGGCATCTACAGTAAACCCATTCGCAACAGGTATTGCATCAGGTTTTGCAAATATTAGTTTAGGTGATGGTATGGGTCTTAGACTGGCAATGTTGGTTATTGGCGAAGGAATTGCTATTCGATATGTAATGAAGTATGCAAAGAAAGTTAAAGCAGATCCATCAACTTCTTTAACATATGCTACTTATGAAGAAGATAAAAAACACTTTTTGAATACAGATACTGATAATTTTCCAGAGTTTAATACAAAGAGAAAAATCGTTATATTCTTATTTGCTTTAACATTTGGTATTATGATATTTGGTGTTATACCATTTGAAGATATTGGCATTACATGTGTACCAACATTATGGTGGTGGTTTGAAGAATTAGCAACATTATTCTTAGTAGCTGCTGTTGTAGTTGGGTTAGTTGGTGGTTTAAACGAAAAAGAGTTAACAAGTTCGTTTGTTGACGGTGCAAGAGATTTATTAGGTGTTGCATTAATCGTAGGGGTTTCTAGAGGTATCACTATTGTGATGGATGCTGGAAATATTACAGCAACAGTTTTAAATTTAGGAGAAAGTACACTAGGTCAGTTAAGTAAATCAACTTTTGCTATTGTTACTTATCTTTTCTATATTCCGATGTCATTATTAATTCCATCTACTTCTGGATTAGCAACTTTATCAATGCCGATTATGGCACCATTGGGAGATTTTGTTGGAGTAGGAAGAAGTATTGTTGTTACAGCTTATCAGTCAGCATCTGGTATTGTTAATTTAATTACACCAACAAGTGCTGTAGTAATGGGTGGACTTGCTATTGGTAGAGTACCATATAATAAATGGTTAAAATTTGTAGGTAAATTATTATTAATATTATTTGTTTTTACAATTGCTGTATTAATTTTAGGGGTAATGATTTAATAATTAAAGGAAAAATAAACACAAAATAAATACAATACAAATAAAACCTGTATTTCTATTATATATAAATATAATAGGAGTACAGGTTTTTTGTGATTATTTTTTACAGATTATTATTGAAACCATTAAAATTATTTTAGATGTTGAATCAATTTAATTTTTTTGAACATTGTGATACAATGAATTATAATAAAGTAATATAAA
>JAYEHA010000014.1:0-6786 GCA_034659335.1 Bacillota bacterium | reverse complement strand
AGGTAGGCAAGTACGTTTATCGATAGGAAACAAGGATTACTATATTGACTTGTTATTTTATCATAGAAAGATGAGAAGATTAGTTTTAATCGAACTAAAATTACAGCAGATGCGCGTCCGTTAGATGCAAGAAGATACTAGTGAAGAAAAGTTGAAGGGAGTGATTTCATGCTAGAGAGGTTGATTACTATTACTTTAGTAATTTCTCTGATAATGACTGGTTGTAATGTTTCAGAGCTTGAGGTTGATAAGATTCTAAGCCCAGAAGAGACAGTAGAGGAATACTTTAAATATTGGGTTGCCAAAGATAAGAATATGATGAATACGTTTGTGACTGAAGGTAATAAGAATGTTGTATATGAACTAGATAGGATGACCCATCTAGAGTTGATTAGCGTTGAAGCAGGTGATGAGAGATGTAGATGGAACGATGCATGGTATGAAGAACCATATGAATATACGTGTTTGAATGTTACATTTGCAATTGAATATATTGATGGACATGGTGCCGGCTTTAGTAATGGTACGTATGAGTGGCAGTATTACTTAATAAGACCGTCAGAAGATTCTAATTGGCTTATAGTAATGTGGGGTGTAGCGTAGTTTTTTCAAGTTCTACATATAAAGGACTCGCTGGTAAAGATATAAAGGTTTTGTCTATCAATTAAGGTTAACGTGAGCTTCCGTATCTTCCAGCGTCTAACAGCGAACTCACAACATGGACAAGAAATCGAATAGATGTTCATGTCGTAAATTCACGGGACGTTAGTGCGCCAAGCGAAGCTTGGCATTACTGGTTTGGTGTAAGTCCAAACTCGGGACGGCATAGCAAGCCACCGATATCAAGTGTAGCGCTGTTGTTGGTGACAGCAATAGTGAAGCGTACACAGAGATTGTATAGACCATAGGAACGACCGCAAAGTTCTGAAGAATATTCAGCCCCGTTAACGGTGTAACTTTGAAAGAAGAATAATGTAGATGACAACATATTTAACGTTATGGAAGTCAAAGAAGAAGCTTCAATTGGAAAGAATTTAATTGGAAAATGAGAGAATTTTATCCACTAGAGAAAATAATAATTGAGAAAATACCATTAAGAAAACAAATGGAAATTAGATTATATGCCTGATTGCGGGAGTAGAGATATACAACCGAGGAGCCCAATGCGGGAATTCCGCACGTTGGGATCTGTGCCAGGGGCAGCGGGTGACTGCTGGCTCTATGGTGACATGTGAAAGAAAATACTTGGACTAATAATTTGAAAGACATAAATAAAATAGTATGGGTTGAAAATTTGGAGGAATAATGAAAAAGAATATAGCTATTATTATTGCTTTAACTTTATGTATTTTGGGAGTTCAAAAATATATTTATAATAATAATTTTAATCAACTAGAGATTAAGATTAAAGAATTAGAAGATGAAAATATTTCATTATCTTTGAATAATCAAAATATATTACATGAATTGGAAGAATTAGAAAAAAAATATATCGAACTTACAAATTATACTGAAGAACAAAAAGCTATTCAAACAGAAATGAAGTATAACCTTATGAAGTCTAGCTTGCCTGAATATTGGCATAATGTTTGGGATGATATATATAGTAATAAAGGAATATTGACAGATAGTCAGATTGAAGATATTAATTTTTTGTTGCAGCCAACTTTATCATCGCCTGAATGTACTGAAGCTAATCCATTGAGTTGCTTTTTTACATCTTATTACGAAGATATAAAAGATATAAATTTAGATGAATTTTTAAGATATTGTTCTTATGGTGAGGTACCAGAAGAATTCCCAGAGTTTGAAGATTTAAAACGCCATAAAAATTGGCCTTTTGGTGATGCTAATATTAGTTTAGAACTACCAGTTCCTATACATCGCTATAAAAAAGAAATAATTCAAAATATGTTTACTTCATATTCAGGTATAAGTTTGGATAAATTAACAGGAACAGGATTTGAGGATTTAATTTATATTAAAAGTACTGATGCATACTATAATTTTACTAGCGATTTTGGGCCAGGTCTTTTTATTTGCACTGGAGGATTAGTTGAAGATGGTATTATTCGATTGAATGGAAAATCAAGAAGTGAATCAGTATTGACTATTATAAAAAGCAATGGGAAGTATTTTATAGAGTCATTTTTAGAGAAATAACCTGCTTTCATATTGATATCATAAAGGTAGGATTATAATTAATTAGTAATTTAGTCGCATATTCCAACGCCTAACACGACAGTTCAAAACATGCCTTTTATGCGATTTTGTAATAGAAAAAGAAGGAAAAAATAAAAAAGGTTGAGATATTACCGACACGGTTTGATAAAACTTAGGTGGCATGTCGTGAACTGCGGGAACGTTATAGGAACTTGTTTTCTAGGCTATATTTAAAACTCAATTTTGAAAGAGTAGATACATTTAAGCAGGTGGAATTTTAGGTAAGAATTAAAAGTGTTGGAATTGATGAGTTAACATTAATAATAAAGCGTGCTTTTGATAAAGATTCATGGGAGTCTCTTGGAATTGAAACAGGTGGACCTGAGGGATATGATAATGGTGATTTTTTAAGAAAGTATGGATTACATGAAAAAAGTTCCGCATATAAAATATTAAAAGATAATGAAATTATAGGAGCAATAATTTTATGAATTAATACTGAGGGTATTAATTATTTAGGTAATATGTTTATAGATTCATCAATACAAGGAAAAAGGTTATGGGAGTATTGCATGGAGATTCATAGAAGAAACATATTCGACTACTTGTATTTGGCGGACTGAAACTCCTGGTTTTTCAAAAAGAAATCACTATTTTTATATAAAAAAATGTGGGTTTGAATTAATCGATATAATAAATCCAAATAATAAACTTGAAGAGTCCTATATTTTGGAGAAAAAAATGAAGATAATCTAGTTGTATTTTATGTGCGCATTGTTTTCCGTTGTCACCTTCACATAACACGACGGTTAGCGACATTCCCGTGTTGGTGATTAATTGTGTTGCATGGATTTATAGTCCGAGGTTAAGTTATAGAGTGTGAATGATGAACAGGGAACGATCGCAAGCCGCGCGGCGTTATGTGAAATAATTAAAGCGAATAAAGGAGAGAAATAAATGAATTACAAAAATGTGATTATTGGAGCAATATTTTATGTAATGGTAAAAAGCATTGAAAGAAGTTTTAATTTGCCAGCATACAGTTTGTTAATACCGTCTGTAGTTATAGTAATAATATCTATAATATTATATGAAAAGAAAATAAAAAAACGTCACGAAAAGTAGAAAAATAAATTACTTCACATAAACCATGATATTTCCGAAATTAAATGACTTCGGAAGACATCAACAACGTTAGGCAACAGAATCAATTAAGTTTTATTTATGTAATATTTCTAATACTAATTTATTTATGTAATATTGTGTTGGGATAAAATGGTTTTGTCACGAACATTATGCAACATAAGTGACGGAAATGAAAAAAAATGGTAATTTGGTCACAAATATTATATAATAATTGTGACGAGGTGGATTATGGAAAGAAAAATTGTTATTAATAAAATAAAAAATAGAATTCGATTATCAGAAAAAGGGACTATATTTTTAATTGCTGATTTTTTAGATATTGGAAGTTATGATGCTGTTAGGAAAGCACTGTCAAGATTGGTGAATGAAGAGATATTATTTAGAGTAATAAGGGGAATATATAAGAAATCTAATTATAATGAATTTTTGCAGTATGAAATACCTGCATCACCAGATGCACTTGCAAGGGCTATAGCTCGGTCAAATAACTGGACAATTGGACCTAAAGGAGATGCAGCATTAAATATATTAGGTCTGACAACACAAGTTCCTACGGTTTATCATTATATATCGGATGGACCATCTAAAAAAATCAAATATGACAATATTCAAATTGTTTTTGATAAAAGGACCAATAAAGTTATAAGTGGATATTCATATAAAACGATTTTAGTAATTGAAGCGATTAGAACATTAGGACCAGAAAATATGAATGAATTAACTAGAAAGAAAATACTTAATAAGTGTAATAAAAATGATTTGATGTTATTAAATAGTGATGGTAAGAATAGTACAAGGTGGATATACGAAGAAATAAAAAAAATATTAGACATGGGAGAGTTTGACTATGTTGAACTTAGCTAGATTATCTAATGAAAATAGAAAAGACGTTTTTACAGCTACAGCATTAAAAAAAGGTATGAATGAGGCAATCGTTGAAAAAGATTTTTGGGTATGTTGGATATTAGAAATCTTATTTCATCATTGTGATTTTTCTGAGCATTTATCTTTCAAAGGTGGAACCAGTCTTTCGAAAGGATATGGTGTAATAGAAAGATTTTCTGAGGATATTGACTTAATAATAGATTGGAGGGTGTTGGGATATTCTATTAATGAACCGTGGAATGATAGGAGTAATTCTGCACAAGTTAGATTTAATGATGAGGCTAATAGTAGGACGGAAGTATTTTTGAAAGATAAACTAATGCCACATCTTAACTCATTAGTTGAACTTCAAGAAATTAAAGATTATAGATTTTATATTGATGACATGGATAAACAGACTATAAGATTTGTTTATCCTCAACTATTTTCTGATGAAGCATTGGTTCAAGAAATAAGACTTGAAATTGGTAGTTTAGCAGCATGGACTCCATTAATGAACCGAGTTATTACCCCTTATGTTGCTGAAGAATTTCCACATGTTTTTAAGATTAGTAATACTATAGTCAGAACAGTTGATGCAAAGAGGACATTTTGGGAGAAGGCAACAATTTTACACAGTGAGGCTCATAGAGCAGGAACTAAAATTCCACAAAGATATTCACGTCATTATTATGATTTGTATATTCTTTCAAAAAGTATAATAAAAAAGGAGGCTTTTGAAGATTTTGAATTGCTAGAGAAAGTGGCAGCATTTAAAAATAAGTTTTACCACTCAAATAGAGCACGCTACGATTTAGCAACAAAAGATAGGTTAATGTTACTACCACCTGAAGCAAGCTTAGAAGATTTATATAATGATTATAGTAGTATGAAAAGTATGATTTTTGGCTCAGTAATAGATTTTAAAGAAATCTTGGAAGGCTTGGAGCAATTACTTGTTGAAATAAGATCATATTGATTTATAAAAGATGGAGTGTTAGATCTAAGAATTTTGATTAAAGACTATTGTTAGTGTCCATTGATTCCATCGCCTAACACGACAGTTCAAGGGCATGCTATTGCAATGCATAGAAGGTAAAAAATAAAAAGGTTTAACTATTACCGATATGGTTCAGGAATATATAGAGGCACGTCGTGAACTGCGGGAACGTTATACAATAGTTATTTTTAAAGCGGGGGGTAGTATGAAAAAATTTAAAATTCCAAGGAAAATTTTGTTAGTAGGGTTATTATTATTTTTAATGATTTTTCTTGTAATGTCATATTTATATATAGTTGAAAAAAATCGTAATGCCAATATGCTATTAAGTGAAAATAGTACTTGGATTACAACCGAAGGATCATCTATAAATAAAGAAGAAAAAAATGAAATGTATAAAGATGCTCAAGAAAATGCACTAGGAGATGTTATAGCACAATAAATGGCATAAATGAAGCAAGTGTTGAAATTTCTAATATTAACACTGATGAAGAAGTGAAAGTAACATTACTAGTTGAAATAGACAAAAATATTAAAGACAAAGAAGAAAAAATTAAAGGTATAAGAATACAATTAATAAATTCAATAGAAGATTTAATAGAAGAGAATATTACTATTATTACTCAATAAGGTATTATGTTAGAATGAAAACCATCGTATAACATGATTATTCCCGATATTTTGTTTGATTTATTAATAAAATTTATAATTTCCGGAGTTATATGTTTGATTGTTTGGCATATAATTGTGGTACATCGGGAACAACGAAAACGTTAATGTGAAATGGCGCTTCGCTTCATTTCACATTAACGCCGGGCGCCTACGGCTCAGTTAAGCAATGTGGCGAAGAGCACCAAGCTCCTTGCCAACAATTCCACTTGTGCGCTGAAGCTCACCGTGGAATCGTCGTCAAGGCGCCCGGCGTTAGCTAACATAATTTTTAAGTTGGAGGTCTTTATGAAGAAAGATGTAACAATATATAATAGAAAAAAATACTTATTTGGAATAATAATCACCCTACTGGCATGTATGACAACATTGAAGTTGCCATATCAAGGAAAAACGATTTCGGAGCTCATTCTACTTGTAATAATATTTGATAGATCTGCATTATATCTAAGTGGACTAATTACCTAATTTCTATTCCAGATACAGCTTTTAATTTAGATAAAAACACTAAAAAGATTAATGATAAATAATTTATAGTTTCTTTCAAATGTAACAAAAGAAAGTGAGATGGTTTATGGCATTAACTAACAATGCATTGCCAGCTTCGTTGCGCTCTGATCCAAATCTTTTCGCTGGGAGCGAAGCTCCGCTATTGGGTATTCATTTAGGGTCCAACTCAAAGGATTCGACAATGCGAACCGTTATATAACAATTAACTGCTAAGTGTATGAATGATTGACGGTATATGTGATACAATTAAGACATAGACCAATGAATGGAGTGATATAAGTGAAATGGATAGAAGTTCGTGAAAAATGTGAAGCTCCCACGACCCTAAAGGGTCGGGGCTTCTAAGAAATTAGGAGTCGCTTTACCAGACTCAGTTTTAAGAAATTTTAGCTACGATAATTAAGTTATAACACCCTAGGTTGCTGCATCAGACC
>JAYEHA010000013.1:0-6787 GCA_034659335.1 Bacillota bacterium | reverse complement strand
TTCTTCATCCGTTTCCACAGCATCATTATTTGCTGAAGGTGGTACAGAATTATCCACTACAACTGTAACGGTTGCTGTAGAGATATTATTGATCTCATAGATAAAACTATCACTTTCAACATACTCATTATTTGGTGTATAAACTAATTTTGGTGTATAAACTAATTCAACACCATCTCGAACTACATCACCATAACTGCCTTGACCAAAACTAGTAATGTTAATTGGATCGCCTTCAACATCTTCATCATTGTCTAGAACTGGTACTGAAACTGATGTATTTAATGTTGTTGAAACCATATCATTAATAGCAACTGGATCATCATTGATTGCATTTATAGTCATATTAACTGTCGTACTAGAACCACCATTTAAAGTATAGGTAAATGTATCATTACCATTTTCATTCAAATTTGGTGTATACACTAAATCGTCACCACTTTGAGTAACAGTGCCAATACTGCCATGACTAAAGTCTATAATTTCTATCAATCCATCATCTTCATTTAAATCATTATCTAATACCGAAATAGTGATTGGTGTATCTTCATTTGTAACTTCCGTATCTACTATTGCTGTTGGTGGATCATCAACATTATTCACAGTTATATAAACTGTTGCTGCTGAACCCCCATTAAGACTGTAGGTAAAACTATCATCACCATAAAAGTCAACATTTGGTGTATATATTAACTCATTAATACTTTGAGTAACAGATCCATTAGAACCCTGTTCAAATGAATCAATATACTTATCTCCACCATCAACATCTGTATCATTTACTAATACATCAATAGTTACTGGTGTTTCTTCATCAGTAACTTCATTATCGTCATTAGCTTTTGGATCATCATCTACAGGTGTCACTTCAATAGAAATTGTAGCTGTATCTGTCAATCCATCAATATCTTCTACTTCAACAGTAAATAAGTCATTGCCATTGAAATTAAGATCTGGTGTATAAGTTAACGATCCAATACCATTATTTACCACAGAGCCATTAGAAGGATTACTTAAAATAATCTTCCATTCATTTCCATAGACATCTTCATACGGTATTGTAATGTCTATTGGTGTATCTTCAGGTGTAGTTAATGATTGGTTACCAATCTCAATTATACCTAGAATCTTATTTCTAAGATAAATAGGTGAATCTAAACCTCCGCCACCATCTCCGTATTTTTCTGACCAAATCCATGAACCGCCTGAAACCTCTGGCCAACCCTGAGTAGAATACACGCCGATATCTATTTCTGTTGCATGTGCCCAATTGTTAGATCTATAACCTCTTTCAAACCATTTTTTTGATTCATATTTGCCTGGTTGGGACTGTTCTTTATAAACATACCAACTATTACTAGAACTTTCACCTGTTGTTGTTGATAAATTAAATCCAGCGATAATACCCTCGCTATTATCTTTATCAAAAGCTTTAGCTGCAATAATCGAATCATTGTTTAAACTATTAAAGTTATAATTGTCAATGTTAGGAAAGTTATTATGGTTACTTTCACTATCATCATTACTATCTGCATCAACATATAAATCATAGCCTTGATTTACAACAATTTCTAAATTATTACCTTCGGTAATTGCATAACTGGGTATTCCACTGAAAAGAAAAATTACAGCCATCAAAAAACTTAATACTTTTCTCATAATAAAACTCCTCTCAATTTTTAATAAACACCATTTATGTCGGTTGCACTATTGCCTCCATATATACCAAGTGCCCAAATAAGATATATACTTCCTCGGTTCATATATCTATATAAAATGCTACTATTTATAGCATTTATTTCATTAAAAAAGCGCAACTAGCTCTCGCCGGTTGCACTATTGACTCCATGTATACCAAGTGCCCAAATACGATATACATTTCATTGTCTCTAAACTTAATTAGATTATTACATTTTATTGTACTACAAATCAATTAATGCACATTGTAGTCTAATTTAAACTTTTTTGAAACTTTTAATCATCTTCTTCAATATCTATATTTTCTTCATTATCTTTATCATCAATTAAATCTTTTTCATGCTCCATTATTTCACCAGTAATACCATTGATTGATAGTTTATAAATATATTCTTCATTCTCAATAATCACTTGGTACTCAAGAATTTCATCATTTTCTTCTACAATCTTCAATTCAGTTATTTCTCCGTTAATGAATTCTAATGCAATAGATTCTATCTCTTCTCTTAATAAAACATTTTGTGATTTTTTATCATTTTTCCCGTGTATATTTTTTTCTTTATCTTGGTTATACTTATCTCGATCATCTACCTTATACTCCTGGATTTCTCCAGTGAAACCGTTAATTTTAATCTCATATATTTTATTATTTCTTTGAATCTTAAAAGTATATTCTAGCTCATCTTCATCAAAATCATAATCAATAATTTTACCTTGCCCACCAATTTTATTATAAGCTATTTCTTCTGCTTCTTTTTTATCAATAAGATCTTCTAAAGATTCATCATCATTGCCCTTAGAATTCTCTATTGTTTCAATATCATCATCTAGTTTCATTTTTTCTATCTTATGATCTAATAACTTGCCAGTAAAACCATCAATTTTCATTTCATGTATTTCACCATTCAATTGAATTTTCAAAGTATATTCAACTGTCGAACCATCTCTATCAAAATCAAATTCTAAAATTTCTCCTTTACCACCAA
Organism: Bacillota bacterium; assembly: GCA_034659335.1. Classification (GTDB taxonomy): domain Bacteria; phylum Bacillota; class Clostridia; order Peptostreptococcales; family Acidaminobacteraceae; genus HSG29. The sequence goes on along the minus strand of JAYEHA010000013.1, from coordinate 4,103 downwards.
GTGATTTAATAGCAATGGCTTCTGCTGCCTTTCGATTAATAGCTGACTTTCCATTGTTATTAGGTTTGTTTTTTTCTTTATCATTATCTAATTTATCATCTTTATCTGAACCTTTATTATTTTCCTTATTATCCTCGTTATAATCCTTATCATCTGATTCATTAATTTTATGAGAAATAACCTCACCTGTAAAACCATCTATTATTATCTCATGTATTTCTTTATCAAGTATGATATCAATTTCATATTTAGATTCACTATTGTTTCGATCTAACTTAACTTTAACGATTCTGCCTTTTACAAGTGCTAGAGCTATTACTTTTGCCTCAGGTGGTGTAATCATCTTCCATTTTTGTCTAAAATCTTGATCGTCATCATTGTCTTCCCTATCTTTATCTTCATTTTGTTTATTTAATCCAGGAACATCATCTCTGTCACCAAAAATTGGATTCTTTTCATTCTTTTTCCCAGGGTTATCTTCTAAAGCTTTTTCATTTGAAGATTCACCTTCATCTTTATTTTTATCATCTTTCTCTTTATAGATTTTAAAATCTTTATCTTTTTCTATAGTAGCCTTAGCAGCTAATAAATCATCTACCTTCTTATTCATTTTTTTATTAATAACTTGTTTCCCTAAACTCTCATTCGCTTCCTTAGCCTCTGCATATGTTTCAGCATCACTTTTAATGACTGCTACTTCATAATCACGTGATTTTTCATTAAAAAGCTTATCTAGAGATTGTATAAAAACTTCTTCTGAAGTCGGATCTTCATCATTAAAGTAATAAGATACTAAAACAAAGTTTCTCTCTGTATTTAAGATCCCTTTTCGTTTTGTTTCCTTAATGATTAAATCTATCACTTCTTGTGCAGGTTTACCAACCCATTCTTCTTTTATATATATTTTTGCATCTTCATTAATTGCTTCTATTGATAAGACATCTAACCCTTTATTCACTTGAAGTTCTATACTTGGATTAATATCTACACTAATATAACCGTATGCTTCTTCAGCAACTAAAAGTGGCTGAATGAATAACATCATAAAAAGTACAGCGGCAACTAAGAAATATTTCTTAACAGGTTGTTTTCTTTCTTTATAAAGATCTTCTTCAAAGTAATAGATTTCTTTACCAAGAGATAGACCATTTTTCTTTTCAATTTTCTCGTAAGTCATTTGATCATTCATAACAACTACATATTTATTTTTAATATCAATTACTTTGCCTTTATTCATCACAGTCACCTCCTATGTAATTAATATAATCCTTTAACTCATCTAAATCATTAATATATACTAAAATTAAACTCAAAATATATTCCTTCGAGTATTTAATTGTTCGTTTCGATACATTTAATTCTCTTGAAAGTCTTGTTACTGGTAATCTTTTCTTTTCTTTAATCCACTGAATTAATAATTCATCTGCTACAATCTTTTTAGCTATTAAAAGGCAACGACACCTAGTTTTTTTATGAGTCGGATTATTTTCAGTTAACACATCAAAACTTAAGTTATAAGCTTCTAAAATTTTCTTAAATTTCTTGATTTCAAAACTAAAACTAACCTCATCTTCAATTGATTCATTACTCTCTGTTTCTCTAACATCTTTTTCTTCATCTATCTCTATTTTTTTCCCTTTTAAGTAATCCATAATCCTAAAATGGATAACAAGTTTTGAAAAAGTTAGAAATGAGCCTTTATCTTTTTTATATCTATTAATTGCTTCATTAAATGCTTCTAAGGCAACCATAAACTCTTCATCGTTTTCTACTTCAATATATCTATTGAGTATATCTGAAGTAGCTTTAATAATAAAAGGGGTATATTGATCTATAATAGTATTTCTTTTATCGTCTTTTTTATTTTTTTGAATATCTATAATTTCTTGATCTAAATTTATTTTTGCTTTCGCCAATTTAATCGCCTCCTCTTAGATATTGTATCTTAAAGCTTAAATATCTAAAAGCTTTTCTTTCTAAATTATTAGGCTGATCCTTTGCGAAACTTCTGAATACTTACTACTAAAGTTTCGTAAGCTTCTTTGTATCTTCTTCAATTATTGCTGTATTTCTTAATGAATTAATATAAGCAAATTAATCAATAAAAATTCTTTATTTCTTCTTTTTAACTTCAACTTATCTGAAATAAATACATTAGACCTTACCTTAAAGATAAGATCTAATGTTACTTATAATTTACCGTTTATATATTATTATTGTTCTAAAAAATTATTAAAAGCTATTAAACCTACATCTAATTTATTATAAGCTGCTTCAAACTCTGCTTCAGTTTCAGCATTTTCTTGATCTTCAATTCCTTGTAAATAGAATCCAAGTAATATCATTTTTTTATCTCTTAACTCGTTTTGATTAACACCTTTATAGCTTGTGAATATAACTTCTTTTACCTCATCGATTAACTCGTCTAAAGCTACTTCATAATCAACTGGATCTTCTATTGTATCTCCTAATAGACTTAAAGCATCTTCTTCAATATCATAATAAATCCCAAGTGGCATTTTACCAGCATTTTCAATTCTTGTGATTAGTTTAATTAAATCACCTTTTAATGTCTTTTCTGGCTCTGTAAGTTCATTATCATCTAACGCTTCTAAATCTGCTTTATACTCTGATAAGGTTTCTAAATAGTCTCCCGCAACTAATTTAGACATCTTGAACTTTTTATAAGCAAATTTTAAATCTTTATAATAGTCTTCTAAATCCTCTTTATCAATTGAAGAATATTCAAAGGCTAACATGATAAGGTTCATTACTTCATCTTTTGAATAGTCACCTATGTCATTTCCAAAATCATTTTCAAGTGCAAAATCTTTTATTTCAGTAACTAAATCTTCTACTTCATCACTTTCAACTTTATCATCCAACATATCAAAGTACTCATCTGCATCGTCTTCGAAGTCTTCATATACATCTTCACTAATAAACTCGTCATCAGCAAGATCATCTATAGCATCTTGGATATCATTAATTAAAACCTGAATTTCTTCTTGTTCTTCTTCAGTAAAAATTGAATCGTTTTTTATCTCTTCAAGTTCATCTCTTAGTTCTTCTAAATCTCCTATATAATCTTGTTTTTCTGGTGCTTCACCATATATTTTTTGTAAAGTATTAAATTTCTGTTCAAGTTGGAACATAAAGTGCCCTAACTTTGGTTCTTCTTTTTCTAATTCTAATTCAATACGATCAATTAAATTGTAGATAGCTGGTACCATGCTTTCATCGTCACTATCTCTATCACGATCCCGATCTCTTTCCCAATCATATTCTTCATCATTTGTTTCTGAATCAAACTCTATTAAGTCGCCATTTAAAGCATTAAACTCAATTTCATAGGTTTTAGTAGTTGTTTTAAATTCCACTTTATAAGTCGATTCATCTTCTTCGTCTTCTTCTATATCTAACTCAACTTCAATAAATATACCATCAACATCACTTGAATCTATTTCTTCTTCATCTGCAATAATATCTATTGCAACTTCTTTAGCATCTTCATAGCTCATAATGCCTTCCAAGTCATATTTATCATCTTTATCTTCAACATCTACATCTTTACTAATAGCATCTACTTCTACTTTAAATAGTTTATCTCCAAACCATATTTCAAATGTGTAGTTATCTTCATCAAAAGACATTTTTACAATTGAACCATCTTTTTCATCTAATGCAATCTCTTCTGCTTCTCCTAAATCAATAATGTCTACTGATAATTCTTCCTCTTCATCAACATCGGCAATACCATCATCATCAGAATCCGGATCTAAAGCCTTTATGTAGTCTTCTACCTCTTCAATTAAAGCTTCAATATCCTCTAAACTAACTACTTGATCTTTTCTATGTCCATATGGTATTACTGCTTTATCTTGTAATCCTTTTGGCAATTCTTTTTCCACTTTTTTTCCATTGTTATTACCAGCCCAATCTGGCTTATCTGCAAAGACAGGAATAGATAAACTCATCACCATTACTGTTACTAATACTAAACTTAATATTTTCTTCATTGTTTATTGCCTCCTTATTATTTATTCTACACTTTTATTTTCTAAAAGATTAATCCTTCTTCTATTTCTCTATTATAATATACG
>JAYEHA010000012.1:0-6807 GCA_034659335.1 Bacillota bacterium | reverse complement strand
CTTTTTTTCCATTATTTCTCTTATTTCATAATAATCACTATATTTCTCATTATATCTAATTTTAATTATTTTTTTTCCGTCTTGAAATTGAATGTCGACAATTGAACATTCAAGTGTTTTACTACTTCCACTGTCATCAATTACTTTTTCAGTCCAACTATTCCCTTTCTCAATTGGAAATTTCAATATATATAGACTATTATATTTTGAATCAATCATTTTCTTTTCCTGTTTTTCTTGCCTTATCCCTTTATCAGTTAAAATATATCGTATTGATAATAGATAATCATCAAAATTTGATGGATTTTTTTCTGAGATAACTTCGCCAGATATAAGATAATTAATTCCATCTTGATATACATTTATCTTATCAATTGACATGATATGGTAATAACTTCCAGAACCTTCATATTCCCATGTAAATGGATACTCTGGAAAAAAATTTATTAATGTATCAATACTACCTATATTATTAACAGCTTCCTTTTCTACACAACCTATCAACAATATAACAATTAATAATAAAATAATAAGTTTTTTTATAATCTCACCTTACTCTTTAACAAATTGGTCAATTTCAAAAATTAAATTTTCAAAATCAAGCACATCGTTAGGATATATTTTTTTTAATAAAATCATTCCAGTATCATCAAAAGTTTTTTTATCTTTAATAATTTCAGAATAATAAAATTTCATTTTTTCTTCTATTAAATTAATATTTTCAATTCCTGAAAAAGGAAGTATCATAATAATAGAATGTTTTGTATAAAATAATACCTTATCAGTATCCCATATTTTATTTCTTATTGTTTTCATAAAAGCATTTGTTAAATAAAGCTTATTTTTTCCAATAAATCTAAATACCACAAAAGTTACTGGATAATTACCCTTTTTAGACTTTTTTATTTCTAATAATATATCTTCCTTATAATTCATAACTTCATTTCTTAAAGGAATAAAATCAGTTTCTAAATATTTATTTAAAGTCATTTCCATTCTTTTATCTTCAAATGGCTTAATGATATAGTCATCTATTCCTAATTTTATCGCTCTTATAAAATAATTTTTGTCATTTTGGTTAGACAAAACAATGATTGGTTTATCAATCTTCCTTCCTTTAATGTGTTCAATTAATGAAAAAACTTTCTCATTAATATCTAAATCAAGTATAAATAAATCTATTTTATTGTTTCTGTAATTTAATTTAATTATTAGATCTTGTTCAGAACTAGAAATTATCAAGTCATATTTACTATCAAGTAGTGAAATAAATCGATATTCAACTAAATCGGTCTTTGTTATAAGCATTATTGTCTTTTTCATTTTACACCCGCCTTTACAATGTTTACACTATTATATCTTATTTTTAGTGAAAAAAAAAGGAATCCATATGAATTCCTTACAAAAAAATTATTGTTTAACTATATTTTTAATATTAACTTTATCTAATCCTGTAAAAATCATTTTCGATTTAGGTAAATTCTCGATTTCACCTATTCCAATTGATAACATATTTACGTTATTTGCTGCTTCAATTCCAGCTTCAGAATCTTCAAATACAATACATTTATTGTAATCAATATTAAGTTCATCTGCTACTATAGTAAATACTTCCGGATCTGGTTTTGCTTTTGTAACAAGTGTTCCATCAGAAATGAAATCAAACATATCTAAAATTCCCACTTTTTTAAGTATTTTTTTTGCATTTTTACTTGCTGAACCAATAGCAATTTTAATTTCTAATGCTTTTAATTCATTAATTAATTCTATTGAACCAGGTAATATCTCACTATCATCCATTTTATTAACATATTCTAAATACCAATCATTTTTTATTGATGCTAGTTCTATTTTCTTGTCACTATCCATTGTTTTATTACCAAGTTCTAAAATTATATCCATACATGCCATTCGACTTACGCCTTTTAATCTTTCATTATCTTTTTTTGTAAATTCAATATCAATTGTCTCTGCCAATCTTTTCCATGCAAGGAAATGATATTTTGCTGTATCTACTATAACACCATCTAAATCAAATATAACACATTCATATTTCAAATTTTTTATTTTTATCACCCTCTCCAACTCTTATATATTATATATTATATATTAAGATTTATATAAAGCCATTGTATTATTTAATAACTTAATTAAGCAAATCATATTACAATTTGTGTGTATTTACAAAAAATAAAGTATGCTTTCTCAAATATATTTTATCTGATATAATTAATCATATAATAAATTTAATGAAGGTAGGTGCAAAATTGAAAAAATATATAAATATCGATCCATGGAAGATTATCCAAGATGGATTTGATAAAGAAAACAATGAAATATATGAAAGTCTAATGAGTTTAGGTAATGGTCATATGGGAATGCGTGGTAATCTTGAAGAAAAATATTCAGGCAAATCACTAAAAGGAACTTATGTTGCAGGTATTTATTATCCAGATAAAACTAGAGTTGGTTGGTGGAAAAACGGTTATCCAGAATATTTTGCTAAAGTATTAAACAGTACAAATTTAATTGGAATAGACATTACGATAGATAATGAACTTATTGATATAGAAAAGAATCAACCAATTGAATTTTTAAGAGAACTTGATATGAAAAAAGGAATATTAACTCGTTTTTTTAAACTAATAATTAATAATAAAACTTTTGAAATTGAAGTTATACGTTTCCTTAGCATGCAATCGATTGAATTGGGATGTATTAGCTATTCAATCACTGCAATAAATAATAATGCAGAAATTAAATTTGATTCTTATTTAGATGGAAATATTACAAATGTTGATGCTAATTATGATGAATATTTTTGGGAAGAAATAAATGTTTCTGATAAATTTATTACATTAAAAACTAAAAAACTTGATTTTAAAGTAACATCTGGTATGGGAAATGTTATTGATAAAGATATTAATTCCACTTTATTTTTAAATAAACTTTATACAGCAGAAACTTTTGAATATAATTTATCAAAAGGAGAAAGTATTACTTTAAATAAATTTTTCACCGTAACTACTAATAGAGATTATTCAGATACTGAAATTATTTCTAAAGCCAAAGATAATATTGAAAATGCAATTAATACTGGATTTGATAAATTATTGAATAATCATATTCAAGCTTTTAAAAAAATATGGGAAAGTAGCGATATTATTATAGAAGGTGATGATGTAGCACAACAAGGCATTCGTTTTAATATCTTCCATTTAATGCAAACATATCACGGTCATGATGCTAGATTAAATATAGGTCCTAAAGGTTTTACAGGAGAAAAATATGGTGGAAGTACTTATTGGGATACAGAAGCATATTGTTTACCTTTCTATTTAAGTACTACAGATAATAAAGTATCAAAAAATTTATTAGAATATAGATATAATCATCTCAACAAAGCAATTGAAAATTCTAGAAACCTTGGTTTAGATGGTGCACTTTATCCTATGGTTACAATGAATGGTGAAGAATGTCATAATGAATGGGAAATTACTTTTGAAGAAATTCATAGAAATGGTGCTATTGCATATGCAATATATAATTATATTAATTATACTGGCGATAAAGAATATCTTAATACTAAAGGTTTAAATGTATTAATAGAGATTTCAAGATTTTATGCTAGTAGAGTTCATTATTCAGAGAATAAAAAACAATACGTAATGCATGGAGTAACTGGTCCAAATGAATATGAAAATAATGTAAATAACAACTGGTATACTAGTAAAATAGCAATTTTCACTATGAAATATACTATTGAATCATTAGATTATGTCAAAAAACTTGATCTAACTAATTATGAAAATTTATTAAATAAGATCAATTTTTCTAACGATGAAATAAAAAAATGGAATGATATTATTGAAAATATGTATTTCGGATTTGATAAAGAAAGAGGAATCTTTTTACAACAAGATGGATATCTTGATAAAGAACAATTATTAGTATCTGATATACCAAAAGAAGAATTACCATTAGTTCACAATTGGTCTTGGGATAAAATACTTAGATCTCCATTTATTAAACAAGCAGATGTTTTACAAGGAATATTTCTTTTTGAAGATGAATTTTCACAAGATGAAAAGAAAATTAATTTTGATTATTATGAACCACGTACAGTTCATGAATCTTCATTATCACCATGTATTTATTCAATCATTGCCGGAGATATCGGATATGAGGAAAAAGCATATGAATTATATTTAAGAACTTCAAGACTCGATTTAGAAAACTATAATAGTGATACCAAAGATGGACTTCATATTACTTCTATGGCTGGAACTTGGATGTCTATAATTTATGGTTTTGCACGATTTAGAATTAAAAATGATAAATTACAATTAAATCCATTTATTCCAAAAAAATGGAATTCTTATAGTTTTAAAATTCTATTTAGAGATAACTTATTATTAATTACTGTTAATAAAGAAAACATTGAAATTATCTTAGAAAAAGGAAATTCTTTAGATATATTAGTTCACAATAAAAATTATAATATCTCTAATATAAAACCATTAATAATTTAATTATAAAAAAGGTATAGTCTTCAACCAACTATACCTTTTTTATATTAAAATTTAAATTTTCCTATAGAAGATTCCAAATGATTTGTAAGAACTAGCAATTCTTCAATTTCTTTTTGTTTTTCTAACATTAATCCACTTATATTAGTTGAAATATCAGAACTTGTAATCGTTAATGATTCAATCAATCTAGTACTATTAGACAATTCTTCAAAAGCCGTATTTATTTCATTTATGGCATTAATTTGAAATCTAATTTTATCCACAATATCACTTACATATTTACCATTATTATTTATTAGATTAAGAGATTCTGTTACCGTTTCTTTTGCAATATTCGATTTATCAAAAGTTGTGTTAATTCTAGCTTCTACTTCTTCACTTGCAAATGCAACATTTGAAATACTTTTCTTCATATTAATTATCACTTCATTTATCTTTTCAACTTCAGTATTAGATTGTTCTGCAAGTAACTTTACTTCATTTGCTACTACGGCAAATCCTTTTCCAGCATCACCAGCCCTTGCAGCTTCAATAGAAGCATTTAATGATAATAAATTTGTTTGTTCAGCAATATTTTTAATTGATGATAAAAATCCTTCAACTAATATTGAAAATTCTTTAAGAGTTTCTATTTCTCTATCCATTTTTTCTTGTGACTTTAATACAGACTGCATATTATCATTTATTTTATCAATAGAATCAAAAGTATTATCTCCAGAATCAACAATTGCTTTAGAACTGTTAATAATCTTAATAGCAGACTCTTCATTGCGATTAATAACATCTGTTATTTCAGTCATACTGCTAAGTGATTGTTCAGTTCCAGCAGCTTGAATAGATACGTTTAACATAACTTCATTTAAATTTTCAGTTAATTTAGTAGTCCCTTTATCTAGACCAATTATTTCATTACCATTAATTACTCCATTTATTGATTCAGCTAAGATTTGGCTATTTACGTTTATTACCTTTATCATATCCTTTATTTCATATAAAACATCTCTAAATTTTTCCGTAAAATCATTAAATGATTTGCTAATTTGTCCTATCTCATCTTTAGATTTATATGAACAAGTTACAGTTAAATCTCCTTCTGAAATTTTTTTGAATAATTCATTTAAACTTTTCAAAGGATTTAATATTTGATTAATAGCAAAATAACTTGCTAATATATAGACTAAAAGAATAAATAAAGAAAAATAAATAATTTTGGTTATTATCGACTTTACTCTATTTCCTATAATTTTATCTTCAAATGCAGTTGATACCACAATCCAATGAAATTTTTTAAATTCCTTAAATGCAGAAACTTTTAAAGTATTTGTATTTGGTGAAATATAACTATATATTCCATTTTTTTGATTAAAGATTTTTTTAAATATTTCCTTTTTTTCAATTAAATTCTCATCTTGATATACAGGATGTAAAATTAATTTCCCTTCTTGATCAAATATAAATATAAAACAACAGCATTCAAGAAGCTTAATAAAAATTATATAATAAGTTTTTCGATTTTTCAGATGTTAACGATGAACTATCCGAATTTTTAGGAATCTCATTAATGAAAAATACTGATTTGAATATCAATTTAACTAAGAGCTATTTAATTAGTCAAATTAAAAAAATTACTACTACCTCTATCGCTAAAATTTTATAAACACAATATGATATTCACTTAGCAAATAATAACGATATTAATTTTGCAATAGAAGGACTAACAGATAAAAAGTATATTAATAATGAAAATGGTTAACTTGTAATAATATCTGCTGGTTTAAGAAATAAAGTTTGTTTCATTTTTTCTGACGAAGGTTCTCAATTATTAACTCTAAGTAGTATTGAATCCTTAGAATTAATTAATAAATTTCTTTAAAATAAAAATGAGCTTTTCAAATAAAGCTCATTTTTTATAAATTACTTCTGCAAAAGCAATAACTAAGCCTTTACATTTACATATTTTTTTTAATTTTTTTAAGTTGATTCATTGTTACATTAGTCCACTTCACTATATTTTCATCACTAACACCATCTTTTAGCATATTTATAATTAGTGTTAATTGGTTTTCTTGTTTCCCTTTTTCTATTCCTTTTTCTATTCCTTTTTCTATTCCTTTTTCTATTCCCAGTTCTAGACCTTGTTCTAGACCCTGTTCTATTGCATCTTGTCTTAAAATCTCAAGTTCTTCTTCACGAGTTAACATTTTTTTAACCAAAGCTTTGAACTCCTTTCTCTCTAGATATTTGACTAAATATCCTTTTTTCTTTGCATCATCAA
>JAYEHA010000011.1:0-6828 GCA_034659335.1 Bacillota bacterium | reverse complement strand
ATATATCCAGCTTTTTCATTATTTAAATCAACATAATTATAATTTGATTCTAATACCTTTCCAATAATTACATATGGCAATTTGTTTTTCTTAAGATATTCCATTCTAATATCATCTTTTTTATTATCAAATATTACAGCACCATCAGCCAATCCATGTTTAAGTAATAAAAATCCATCTGTATCGTCATCAATAAATCCATAAGCAGATGAAGAAGATATTACTATCTTATAACCAATTTCTTTTGCATAATTCATAATTTTTTGCATGATTTCTGTATGCCATGCATTCCAGTAACCACCCCTATGTTTATCTATAAATATCATTATTGTACGAGTATTTTGATCTCTTAGACCTTTAGCTAAAATATTTACTTGATAATTTTCTTCTTTTATTATATTTAATACTTTATCTCTAGTCTCTAATTTTACTTCTGAATTATTATTTACAACTCTAGAAACAGTCTTTATTGATACACCTGCTAATTTTGCAATATCTTTCATTGTTGTATTTTTCAAAGCATCACCTTTTCCAATTGTCCTACGTTGTCATCATTGTACACCACAATAAAAACGTTTGCAAGCTTTTTCTCTATAAATTTTCATTTGTATTATTATACATTTTAAATATTATTTAAACGATTTTCTACTTTTTTACATTATCACTTCACTACTTTCACATTCATTACTTGTAGCAGAGCTAAAAGTGTTATTATAGAAAAGGTTTATAGGGATTTTTAAAATTCACCTTAATAATATTTATTGCAATAAATTTAATGAATATCCTAAGTTATAAAAAAAAAAAAGAAAAAGCTTGCATAATTATTCAAGCTTGCGTATAATTAACCAACTATAAAAAAGGGAGGACTATTTATGAACACGAAAAAAATATTAGCTTTATTTATTATCAGCATTTTAATTTTTACAATTGCGGGGTGCGCTGCACCTGATGCAGAAATAACAAAACTTGATGAAATCAAAGAAGCAGGGAAATTAGTTATAGGAACAAGCGCTGACTATCCACCATATGAATTCCATGTAGTTATAGATGGAATAGATACTATCGTAGGTTTTGACATTGAAATCGCAAAAGCTATTGCAAAAGATTTAGGAGTTAAACTTGAAATCAAAGATATGGCTTTCAATGGCCTTTTAGCAGCTCTTGAAGCTGGCGGAGTTGATATGGTAATTGCAGGTATGACTCCGACTGAAGAGCGTGCATTGTCAGTTGATTTTTCTGAAGTCTACTATGCAGCAGTCCAAGGTATAATAGTCAACATTGAAAATGCAGACAGCATAAAAACAGTTGAAAATCTAAACGGAAAAATTGTAGGAGTCCAAAAAGGAACTACTCAAGAACAAATAGCCATGGAACAAATAGAAGGGGCTGAAGTTAAAGGTTTAGGAAAAATGGCTGATTTAATTCTACAGCTTAAAAATGGAAATATAGATGCTATTGTAGCAGAACTTCCTGTTGGAACTGCATATGCAAATAACAATGACGACATAATAGTAGCTGACATTCAATTAGATACCGGAGATAGCGGTTCAGCAATAGCATTCAAAAAAGACAATAAAACTTTTGTTGATGCTGTAAATACAACACTCACAAAATTAATGAATGAAGATACAATTTCTAAATTTGTATTTGAAGCAATTAATCTTTCAGAAGAAAATCAGTAAAAAAGTACTAATATAGAAAGGAGAAAGATATTGGATTTAGAATTTTTAATCAAATATAAGATGTTCTATATCTCCGGAGTTAAGAATACATTGCTATTAGCAGTTTTTGCAGTTTTTTTCGGAGTGATTCTTGGAATAATGCTTGCACTCATGAAGCTTTCAAAAAATAAAATATTAAAAGCATTAGCTATTTCCTATATTGAATTCCTAAGAGGAACTCCAATAATAGTTCAAATTTACATCATCTACTATGGGCTTCCAAATATCGTGCCATTCAATTTGCCAGATATGGCATGGGGAATTGTTGCTCTAAGCTTAAACAGCGGTGCTTATGTAGCAGAAATTATACGTGCTGGCATACAGGCTGTAGACAAAGGACAGATGGAAGCCGCTAGATCTATAGGTATGCCTCACAATATGGGAATGCGCTATATTATCATCCCACAAGCTTTTAAAAATATACTGCCGGCACTTGGAAATGAATTCATAGTAGTTGTAAAGGAATCAGCCATCGTTTCTGTTGTAGGTATTACTGAACTCATGTATAGAGCCGACACAATTAGAGGGATTACCTATAAAGCTTTTGCGCCACTTATGGTTGCGGCTATCATATACTTTATCATTACATTTACATTGTCCAGACTCCTGGGCATCGTTGAAAGGAGGCTGAGCATAGGTGATTAAAACAATAAATATGCACAAATATTTTGGAAATCTTCATGTACTTAAAGGTATAAATGTACACATAAAAAAAGGTGAAGTCGTAGTTATAATAGGCCCTTCTGGTTCAGGAAAAAGCACATTTCTTCGATGTCTAAATTTATTAGAACAACCTACAAGTGGAGAAATTATATTTGAAGGAATTTCCATAACTAACCCAGAGAATAATGTCAATCTACAAAGGCAGAAAATGGGAATGGTATTTCAACAATTTAATCTCTTCCCACATATGGATGTTACTGCAAATGTAACATTAGGACCTATAAAAGTAAAAAAAATATCCAAGGATGAATCTGAAACACTCGCTCTGAAATTATTAGAGCGAGTAGGACTTCCTGATAAAACTAAGGCATACCCGAAACAACTTTCAGGCGGACAGAAACAAAGAGTAGCAATCGCCAGAGCTTTAGCAATGGAACCTGATGTAATGCTTTTCGATGAACCCACATCAGCTCTAGATCCAGAAATGGTAGGAGAAGTTTTAGATGTAATGAAAGATTTAGCATCTAATGGCATGACTATGGTTATAGTTTCTCATGAAATGGGTTTCGCTAAAGAAGTAGCAGACAGGATTCTCTTTATGGATGATGGGATAATTGAAGAAGAAGGAACACCTAAAGAAATTTTTGATAATCCTCAGAGTTTAAGAACTCGAAATTTCTTAAGCAAAGTACTATATTAATGAAAAAATTAAAAGCCCAAACCTTATAAAAGTTTGGGCTTTTAATTTTTTAGTCAATCTCAATTTTCTTTAAATCAAGTCTATGATTCGATACAAACAATTCGTTTTCCATCGTTAAGACATATACTTCTTCATTGCAAATAGTTATCCCTCTTACAGAATTAGCACCTTTTATTTTTTTAGGAACAGTAAATTCAATCACTTCTCCTGCTTTGTTAAAATATACTCCCCAAGTAAATATCTCGCCTAATTTAGTAACTGCAACAACTATACTTTCTAATGCAGTAATATAAATAATATCTTTTACTTTATTAATTATAATTGGAGTTTTCACTCTAGATCCTTGTACTCCTAATTGATATCGATTATTTTTTCCCCAGCCATATAAATTACCGTTTTTATCAACAGCAAAAGAAAATTCATCACCCGCATAAAAATAATCAATCTCTGGAACCATTACTTCTTGCACTTCATATTCTGCTACAGACCTACCATCTCCCAATTGACCAAAGTCATTTGATCCAAAAGAATAAAGCTTATCTGCTGAATCTTTTATTAAACAATAATTTCTTCCTAAAGAGAAATCTTCAATATTCTTTATATGAGTAAATTTTTGTGGCATATCATAATACATACTAGTCTTAAATTTTATTTGCTTACAATCATTTAATCCCCATAAAAACATTTCTTTTTTCTTTGTCAACACTCCAGAAAAATTAAAACCTGTCTCAACTTTAAAAGCATTTTCGATTCCCCATATTTTAGTAAAATTTCTTTTATCACTCTTATCCGATAATGCTAATTGGCCAAATTCATTACTTCCAGCAGCCTTTACAAAAAAATCATTTGTTATATAAAGTACATGATCATATTCCATTGATATTTCATTGACATTTTCAGCTAAACTATAGTCTTTAAATCTTTCATTAATTTCAAGTCCTAATTTATTTTTATGAAAAGCTTTATACTTAACTTTTCCATTATTATAAATAATAAATAAAATCTCTTTAGAACTAATTATCTTTTTTATCCCTTCTACCTCTGTTACTGTTATTTTCTTTGTAGTAACATCTGACCAAACTCCTGAATTATTCTTTATTTTTAAAGTGATTTTATATTCTCCAGGCGCTCCAAATCTTTCCTTATTGCCTTCCCAAACTACACTTTCAATCTTTTGATTTTCTCCACTTATCTCATTGTACGAATAATCAATATGAGTTGTAGTATTAATATTTTCGGTAGAAATATCAATTTCAGCAATAGGTTTATTCCTATTTGACTTTTCTCCATAAATACTTATATATAAATATGGAGATTTATAATATGACGCTTTATTCATTAAATTAAGCATTTCATCTGCTTCTTTTTCATCTTCAATTTTAAGAATTAAAAATTTGCCAAATTCATCAATATTAAAATCATATTTTAATTTTTCTAACTCTTTAATATCTGAAAGATTTTCCACCATTTTACCAATTTTTTTATATTCTTCAAAAAGATGCTTTTTAATTAATGTGATTTCATCAATTATCTCATCTCTATCATATTTATTTTTACTTGGATTAAAAATAAGATATCCACCTATTGCAGATACTATTAATACCACTCCACCTATTACAAACATCGTAATTTACCTCCATTTACCTTAAAAAGCTATCTACCGTATTTTGAATCAACAACGTATTGGTAATTGATCCAATTCCACCTGGTACTGGTGTAATTGCTTTAACTTTGTTAATTAAATTATTATAATCTGCATCACCATATAATTTTTTATCCACTACATTTATTCCTACATCAATTACTATTGCATCTTCACTTACCATATCTTCAGTTAAAAAGTTTTTCCTACCTATGGCAATTATTACTATATCTGCATTTCTTGTTTTTCCTTTTAAATTTCTTGTCTTTGAATGACAAATTGTTACTGTTGCTCCTTTATTTGTTAATATTCCCGCAATTGGCTTTCCAACAATATTACTTCTACCTACTACAACTACATCTAAACCTTCTACTTCTATATTATAAAATTCAAGCAATGTAATTATCGCAAGTGGAGTACATGGAATAAATCCATCATTAGTTTTCTTTATTAATTTTCCCATATTAATATCTGTTAAACCATCAACATCTTTTAAATAACTTATTGAATTAATAACTTCACTCTGATTAATTGATTTTGGTAATGGCATTTGAATCATAATTCCATTTACAAAATTATCATTGTTCAATTTATTAATTTCATCAATTGCTTCTTTTGTAGAAATATTTTCATCTAATTTAATTATATTTACAGTAACACCTAGTTTTTCACTAGTTTTAATTACTCCACGTATATATGAATTTGCTGAATTATTATTCCCAATTGCAACAATTGCTAATGTAATTTTATTTTCTAATACTTTTTCTTTTATATCTTCCTGAATCTTTTTTGCAACAATTCTACCATCTAATATCATACTATTTCCCTTCTATACATTTGGAATCAAAATTTTTACAATTGTTCCCTCGTTTATTTTACTATCAATCAATAATTCTCCATCATGAAGCTTCATAATTTCATTTGATATTGATAAACCAAGACCACTACCTGAAAATTTTGAATCACCTTTAAAAAATTTACTCTTAACTTTTAAGAGATTTTCTTCAGATATACCAATACCTGAATCAATTACACTAATTTTAACATATTTTTTATCTTTTGTAATATCAATTATAATCTTTGAATTATAATCAGAAAACTTATATGCATTTTCTAAAATATTAATAATAACTTGTCGTATTCTATTACTATCTACTCTTACAATTAAATGTTCAGCCTCCTTTTTTAATATCCCTTCAATGTTTTTTTTACTAAATTTTCCTTTATATATAGACATTATATCACTACATAATGAAATTATATCAGTTTTTTCTTTATAAATAATAAGATTTCCAGCTTCTAATTTAGAAAATTCAAGTAATTCTTTAACCATAGATGATAATCTCTCGGTTTCTTTAATAATAATATTAAGACCAGTTTCAATTTCTTCTTTATCATTAATATCACTAGTAATAATCGTTTCACTCCAACCTTTTATAGATGTCAACGGCGTTCTTATTTCATGTGTTATTGACGATATAAATTCATTTTTAGATTTTTCACTCTCCTGAATTTTTTCAGCCATCAAATTAACTGAATCAGCCAAAGTTTTCATTTCATCCTTAAATTCACTTTCTATTCTAGTATTATATTCACCGTTAGCAAGCTTCTCAGTCGTTTCAATAATTATATCGATTGGATTAATTATTGTTCTTGTAAAAAATAAACTAAGTGCTGATAATATTAATAATATTACACTAAGAATAATTAATGAATATAAAAACAACCTATATACAGTTCTATCAATTAAAGTTAAAGAGGTAAGATATCTTAATACACCAACAATTTCACCATTATTATTTTTAAGTGGTATATAAACAGCCATTACCTTCTCACCTGTAGTAGGTACTAAAAAAATTTTTTCAATAATTTTTGACTCAATTCCACTTGGAATTATAATTTTTTCTTCAACCGAAAATTGATTATTACTTTTTATTATATTTCCATCAAGGTCAATTATTTGAATCTCAGCTATTTCACTATCAGAATAATTATTAACTAGTAATTGTGCCATTTCATTAACACTATATAGATTAGTATCATAATATTTTCTATAAAAATCAACCGTTACTTTAGCTCTATCAGTAATAATATTATAAGCA
>JAYEHA010000010.1:0-6835 GCA_034659335.1 Bacillota bacterium | reverse complement strand
ATTTTTTTTCTGCTCATATTTTCTCCTAAACAATTTATTTATTTTCTTTATTTTCTTTTTTTTCTTTAATTCCTTCAACGTGAATATTTACTTCTGTTACTTTTAAACCAGTCATATTTTCTATTGAACTTTTTACAGCTTCTTGAACACTCCAAGAAACGTCAGGAATTTTAACGCCAAAATCAACAATAATATCTAAATCAATTACTATATTTTCATCTGTAAGTTGAATTTTAACGCCTCTTTTATAATTATTTTTTTTAAAAAGTTCACCTATATTATCTGAAATATTGCCATATAATCCACAAACACCTTCAATTTCTTTTGTTGCAATTGTTGCAATAATTTCTATTACTTCATTAGAAATATTGACACTACCATTTTCAAAATTATTAATTTGATTATTCTCAGCCATAATCTTCTCCTTAAACTCTAGTTACATATTCATCTGTTCTTGTATCAACTTTAATTTTATCTCCTACTTTTATAAATAATGGAACTTGAAATTCTGCTCCTGTTTCTGTTCTACATAATTTTGTAACATTTGATGCAGTATCACCTTTAATACCAGGTTCAGCATAAGTCACTTCTAACTCTACAAATATTGGTAATTCAATACCAATACATTTTTCATCATAAAATCTTAAACTAACAATTTCTGATTCTTTTAAATAATCAATAGCTTTATCAATTATATCACTCATTACTGGAATCTGTTCAAATGTTTCTGTATCCATAAAGTAATAAAGATCACCATCATTATATAAATATTGCATATCATTAGTAGATATTTGCGCTTTAGGAAACTTTTCTGATGGACTAAATGCTTTCTCTCTTGTCACACCTGTTATTAAGCTTTTATATTTTGTTCTTACAAATGCAGCACCTTTACCAGGCTTAACATGTTGAAAGTCAATTACACTACAAGGCTCTCCATCTATAACGAATGTTACACCATTTCTAAAATCTCCAGCTCTTACCATTTTATCCTCCTATAAATCCTTTAAAAAATACTCAACTCCTAAAATATAACTATATTCTTTTAATCCAGAAATTTTACCAATACATACTGGCGTTATTACTGATTCTTTTCTAAATTCTTCTCTATTATCAACATTTGATATATGTACTTCAATAACATCAGTAGGAATTGTTTCAATACAATCTCTAATTGCATAACTATAGTGTGTTAAAGCTCCTGGATTTATTATTATACCATTAAATTCACTATACGTTTGCAATTTATCGACAATCTCACCTTCATGATTTGATTGAAAAAAATCAAAAGATATATCTTGAAATTTTTTTGAAATTTTTTCATTTAACTCATCTAAAGTAAATGAACCATACTGATTACGATCTCTAATGCCAAGCATATTTAAATTAGGTCCATTTATAACTAATATCTTCACATTCATCACCTCTTAACAGTACTTATTATTAAATCCACAATGTCATTTTTAGATTTAAAAGTAACATCAACTATTGTATTAGAAGCATTATTATATAATCTCTCTCTTCTTTTTAGTAATAGCTCTAACTCATTAGTTAAATTTTTATTTTTAAGTAACGGTCGACACTTTGTATTATATAAATTTTTAACAAGATTTTCAACACTTGATTCTAAATAAATTACTTTTCCGGTTTTTTTCATAAGAGATATATTTCCCGCTTTTAGTATTATTCCGCCACCAGTTGCAATAATACAATTGCTACCTAAAGATATTTTTTTTAAAGCTTCGCTTTCTATATTTCTAAAGTAACTTTCCTTCTTTTTTTTAAATATTTCATTTATAGAATTATAACTTGAATTTTCAATTATATAATCATCAGTATCAACAAATGAACACTCTAATTGTTTCGCTAATAACAAACCAATAGTTGATTTTCCAGACCCCATCATACCTATCAAATAAATATTATTCATGTCTTGGATTTTCCCTTACTATCTCAATCGCTTCTATAAGCGCTTTATAAATATCTATATCAAATTGAAGATTCATTTCGTCAACTTTTGTATAAAGATTACCTTTTTTAGTTGAAACATAATGCGGTTTTAATTTATTAAGTGCAATTGCTTTTATATCATTAATACACATATCACATTTACACATATCTTCATATTTCTTTAATAAATCTTTTAATAATAAATCTACTGCATTTTCCATGTAATTATGCACTTTCATAAATAACCTCCAAAAAAATATAAGTAATGAAATCCACCACTTATATTATACCATCTTTCTATGCATAATAAACTATTTTAACTAATTTATAAAATATTTATATACCAGTTGAATATTTGCTCGAAATATATAAAAGATATATAACTTCCCATACCTAAAAAAGGTCCAAATGGAATATTATCTTTTCTCCCTTTAATTTTTGTAACAATTAACAAGATACCTATAATTCCACCTAATGTAAATGATAATAAAAGTGCAAGTATTGTCTTTTGCAATCCTAAAAACAATGCAAATCCTGCCATTATTTTTATATCTCCACCGCCCATAGGTCCAATTAATGCTATAACAAATAAGAAGCCTCCACCTAATAGAAAAGCAAAGATAAGCGATTTAATCGATATATCTCTAATAATTAAATTAAAAATAACCCCTAGTACAAATGTTAACAACGATATTGAATCAGGAATAATATAATGTTTAAAATCAATCATAGATACTATTAAAACAATAGATCCTAAAACAACAGATTTTATAAACATTATGCTCATGCCAAATTGAATATAAGAAAATAAAAATAATAAACCAGTAAATAACTCTATTAAAGGATATTGAATAGATATTTTTTCATTACAATATCTACATCTTCCTTTTAAAAACACGTAACTCACTATTGGAATCAAATCAATTAACTTTAATTTATGATTACAATTACCACAACTTGATGGTGGAAATGCGATTGACTTTTTATTTGGAATTCTATAAATACAAACATTATAAAAACTACCAAATAGAAGTCCATAAATAAATACTACTAATTTCATAAACACCACCTAAAAGTAAAGCAAAGTATTATTCATCGAATAATACTTTACTACCTAATACATTATTTAGCATATAAACTACTTCTGCTTTATTAATATAATTTGATTTATAATCATTAACTTTAGACACTTTAAATCTTTCAGTTAACATAGAATTAGATATATCTTCCCATTTAAAATCATTTTTTAATATTCTATTCATAACTACTTCAACTTGATTATAAGTAATATAACCATCAGAATCAAATACATCTATAGCTATTCCATTCATATATCCTTTTGATACCATATAATTAATTGCATTTTCATAACTACCAAATAATTCTTTATCAACAAAATCTACAGTAGGATTAAATATTTTTTCATTTGTTCCAAAAGTATTTTTATATATCATTAAAGAAAATTCTTTTCTAGTCATAAAGCTATCAGGATTAAAGTTAACACTACTATCAATACTTCCTCTTTTTATAAACACTTTAATATCTGAATATGCCCAATGTAATAAAGCTTCATTTAACGGTCTATAATTATTATCTATTAATACAGCGTATTGACCACCTTTAAAATCAACAGCAGGAATATCAGTATAAATTTCACCAGCCGCAAATTTTGTTGGTAAATACATCCATTCTTGATTTACAAATTTATAAATACCTGCACTAGATGAACCATAAAAATTAAAAGACAATTTTACAGGTTTTTGAAATTTAATACTAAAATCATCATTAATAACATCAATATCATAAACTGAAGTTCCTTGTATTTTTTCTCCCAATTTTCTTATAGGAAATTGATTTTCTTTTATTCCAATATAAGTATTAGTTGAATAAACAGTCCCTTCTGAAAGTTCTAAATATAAAGGTGTACTAGTATTAACGTTTTTATTGCCACCAACCATATCAACACTATAAGAATTATATTCTACTATTTTTTCTGTAGTATCGACTTTAACGTAATTAACATTTTTATTTTCTATTTCATAATTCACTACTTGATACATATCTTGATAAGCAATTTCATATGCTGCTTTAAATCCACCTTTAAAACTTTCCATATACTCTTTATTATCTCTATATAAGTTATAACGAAAAGCCAAAGTGTTTGCCTCTATTAAATTATTATATGCATTTTGCCAATTTGATATTTCTCCATTAACAAGGTCTAATAATCCATCAGTTTCACCTTTTGCAGTTCCTAAAGAGTAACCTTGATCATATCCATTACTCTCAGGAGCTAGTGAACTTTCATTATTTGCTTCCCTAAATGCTTCTTTATAAGCAAGTTCATAATTTTCTTTATACGATTCTAAAAAAGCATCGATATAAATTGAATCATCTTTATATAAATTGTATTTTACTTTTAATGCAAGATCATTTGGATAGTTAAGAGACCATTCATTGTAACCTCCTTCAGTAAAATCCTTCAATGCAGTTTGAGCTGCATCTAATTCAGCAAACATTTTACCATGTTCTATTCCTGCTGTTTCACTTGGAGATATACCATCACCATCATAATCTTCAACTAAGTTTTTATAACCCGCCTTATATCCTTCTAAAAATTGATTTCTATACCCTCTAATAAATTCTCTGTTATAATCATCTTCATCTTCATCAAGATTGAAAAAATCCGTCAAACTCTTATTAGTTGGAAAAACACTTAAATATGCTGTATACCAATCACTTTCTTCTTCGTTTACAAGGTCCCTATATCCATATACTCTACCCGTTTCTCCGCCCCATCTAGCTCCATCGCTATAAGCTTGTTCTAAATCAACTTTTGCAAAAGAAAACATTGGCAATATTAGTATAGATATTATTATAATACTTAGTAATACTTTAATTATTTTTTTCATAAATTCCTCCTAATCAATGTTTTCATCTTCATATATTTCTGCAGTTTGTATTTGATCAAATATTAATGTTCCGTTTAACCTTTGATCATAATCTGTACTTTTTGTATATATTCTTTGAACTTTACATGGATAATTAACTTCAATTGGAATTTCAACTTCAAGTATTCTCCATTCTTTAAAGTCCACATTATTACTTAATACTAAATCATAAGATTCGCCTATTGCATCAACAAGGACAGCACCAATTTGATGACCTGTTACTTCATTTGAATAAACCCACATTGACAAGTATTTATTTTGTTCATCAATTATTAAATTCTCTTCAAATACTAAATTAGCTTTACTATCATCTCTTTTTACACCAAAGTTATAAGAAAATTTAATAGCATCTTTACCATATAATCTTTTTTCTGTTTTTTCAATATCTGCAACAATATCAACATTAGAACCTACAAAGAATGTTTTACTATTATCAAAACCAATAACAGGTTTTACAGTTCGATCCTTAAGGTAAAGTTCAATTTTACCTAATTCATCATCAGATACTTTAGTACTTTCAGCAATCCTTTGAGCTAATGCAGGATAAGGCACATATGGACTTTCAGTTTGTTTATCTACTAAATCACCATATATTTCAAATATTGATTTTCCATCTGCATAAGCTTGAAATAAAGGTAAACTAGAAAAATTAATCTCTAATTCTCCTGAAACAATATTGTCAATTTCAGATTCAATATCTAAATCATTTATTCTAATAAATTTATCATAATTGCTTATTTCATCAATATACATATATAATTCTTCATATGGTCCAGTATAATCAAATGTTACATTTAAATCTTGAATTCTTTCGTCTTTATCTTGTTTATCAGAAAATTTAAAGTCATTAATAAGAAAAGATTCACCACAATTAAGTGTATTTAATAATACTAATAATTCCTCTTGATATAAATTAGAATAATATTGTTTAGAATAATCAATCAACTTTTTATGGTCTGAGTCATATGCTTTTTGATAAAGTTCTTCTTGACTAATTAATTTATTTATTTGCTTTAGTTCTATAGCTTTAGTTTCTGATTTAGTATTTAATACTATAATCTCTGCTTTTACAGGGTTAATTACGTATTTTAAAAATACAAATCCAAACACCATTAATAATAGAATTGCCAGTAAAGTTTTTTCTCTATTTGATATCTTCATCTATATCACCGCCTAATTCTACACTTAAATTATAATGATAATCTCCATCTTCAAAATCAATCAAAGGCATAAATACATTTGCAAATTCTTCATTGCTAGTTTTAATATTATAAATATATTGTGCAGCAGATTCATAACTATCAGATGTGCAAGTAATATTTATTAATGGGTTTTTATAATCAATTTTTCTTATATAAGTATTTTTAGGAACTTCATCAATTATGCTTGTAACCATAAGTTTTGAAATATTAAACTTTTCATTTAAATCATTGATTGTTATTTCGACTTCCTCTAAAACAATTTTGATTTCTTCACTACGATTACGTATATCAACAGCCTTTTTATAAGCACTTTGTCTTTCAGGCTCATTTATTGTATTATTAATTCCATCAATTTCTGATAACAATAAATATTTATCTTGATTTAACGTCCATTGATAATAAAATAAACTAAGAAACACAAGACTTATTAATAGAATTGGAATGATATTTTTGGAACTTGTTTTATTATTCGCTTTGTCCAGATAGGACTCGAAAAAGTTAAAATTATTCATACTCAACTCCTTTATCCATAAATCAATGCACCGATTGCATTTACATAGAAAACTGCATTTTCAAGATCATCTTTTACTTTAAATTCAAGTTTGTCAGAAATTTTAAATTTTTCAACTTTAACGTTCAATTCTTTCATAAAATGAATACTAATATACTTAACTATCGCTCCTCCACCATAAATAACAATTCTATCAATTTCTTTATCTGAATCTCTAGATAAAT
>JAYEHA010000009.1:2299-6910 GCA_034659335.1 Bacillota bacterium | reverse complement strand
ATAGCGATTTATCGAGTTTTTTATCGTTATACTTACCGGGAATGCAGGATATAAATAGAAAGGAAGTGTTAAGATGGAGTATAAAAGTATTTTAGTTAGTAAAAATGAAAAAATTGGTATTATTACATTAAATAGACCTAAGTTTAATAATACTTTTAATGTATTACTTGCTACAGAGTTAAATGTTGCACTTTTAGAATTTGAAAATGATAGTAGTGTAAATGTTATTATTGTTAATGCAAATGGCAAGAATTTTTGTACGGGAATTGATGTAAATGATTTAGAAGGAAAGAGTAATATTGAGTATTTAGAGTGGGTAGAATTAATGGAAAAAATGAATATTACTATTGCAAGCATGGGTAAACCTGTTATAGCATCTATTCAAAAAATTGCTGTTGCAAATGGTATTGGACTTGTAGCAGCATGTGATTTAGCAATTGCTGCAGAAAACGCAAAATTCGGTGCTACTGCAATAAATGTTGGATTATTTTGTATGGGGCCTGCAGTTCCTTTATCAAGAAGTTTAGGAAGAAAAAAGACTTTAGAATTAATTTTAATGGGTGATTTGATAGATGCATTTGAAGCTCAAAGAATTGGTCTTATAAATAAAGTTGTTAAGTCGGATAAGCTAGAAGAAGAAACTATTAAGTATGCAAAAAAATTAGCTGATAAAAGTCCTTTAGCACTTCAAATTGGGAAAAGGTCATTTTATAAAATGGAAGATCTTGATTTCGAAAAGGCCTTAGATTTAACTAATAATCATTTTGCAACTCTTTGTACAACAGAAGATGCACATGAAGGTGTAAAGGCTTTTTTAAATAAAAGAAAACCTATTTGGAAAAATAAATAGATTATAATATAGAAGGTTTTAATTAAAAATAAAAATTTATATAAAAGTTCGATTGCTAAAGAAAGATTACTCGGAAAACAGGCTTTTATTAATTATAGGAAAATAATAGTAAAAAAATGAGAGCTATCCAGAAAGATCTTTAGATGATTTAATTAATAATTTAGGAGAATATTTTTTTATATGTTATTAAGATTAATCGACGAAAAAATGATATACAGCTCCAGAAGTTTAGAAAAGAGCCAGTGAATTTAGACAAACTTTAAGCAAAATAAAAAAAGGCGGTGGACCTCTTGATAACCTAATAAGGAATATGTAATTGTAGTTATGGTTTAAAAATGATAAAATTATCATAATAGGGGTTTGATGTCTTTTGATTATTATTTGTGTGGTATGGTAATTTAACAATAATACATTTTCGAAGAAAGGTTTACTATCAATACATAAAAATTGCTTCGACACAGTAATCAAGGGTGATTATCGCGAAGCGACTTTGTAACATTTTATTAATAAACTATCTTAATTCATAAAGGAGTGAAAAAAACTAATGAAAAAAATACCATATGGAAAAGCAAACTATAAAGAAATTATAGATTCAAATATGTATTATGTAGATAAGACGATGTATCTTGAAACAATAGAAAATAAAGATGATAATTTATTCTTTATTAGACCAAGACGATTTGGGAAGAGTCTGCTTTTATCTATGATGAGTACTTACTATGATATTAATGAAAAAGATAATTTTGAAAAGTATTTTGGTAAACTACATGTAGGGAAAAAAGAAAATAAAACTGAAAAAGCAAATAAATATTTAATTTTAAAGCTTAATTTTTCTGCAGTTACAACAGAAGGTGGAAAAGATGGTCTTATTAAAAGTTTTGATAAAAGAGTATCTTTTTCAATAGAGACTTTTATAAATAGATATATAAATTTTTTAGAATTATCTGGATTACCTAAAGAACATAGAAATGCGATAGATTCAATGGACTATATTTATAAGGAAATTAATAGGTATAATAATAAAAGTAATGATAAACTAGAAGTAATGCTTCTGATAGATGAATATGATAACTTTGCAAATAATCTAATGCATGGAAACCAAAGTCTTTATAAAGATATACTTCATGGAGAAGGATATATAAGAACATTTTTTAAAGGAATAAAAGAAGGAACTGAAAAAGGAGTATTAACAAAAGTATTTGTAACAGGAGTAACACCAATAATGTTAGATGATGTAACAAGTGGAGCAAATATGTTTACTAATGTAAGTATGGATAAAGACTTAAACAATCTTTTAGGATTTACTGAAAAAGAAGTAGGAAAAATAATAAATGATTATAAACTCGGAGAAATAGTAGAAGAAAAAGAGTTAAGAAGAACTTTAAAGAAATATACAAATGGATATAAGTTTAGTAGAAAAAGTGAATATACAGTTTATAATACAGATATGTTACTTTATATAGTAAAAAATATAATAGCGACAGGTGAATATCCAGATGATTTAATAGATAGAAATGTAATAACAGACTATGGAAAAATAAGAAATATAGCAAGAAATTTTATAACAGAAGAGGATATGTTAGAAATAATAGAAAAGCGAGAAATAGGACCTATTATCTTAAAAGACAGGTTTAATCTAGAAACAATGCATCAAGGAACAGAAGTTGATAGAAATATAAAATCACTTTTATATTTTTTAGGTTTACTGACAATAAAAGAAACGGTAAATAGAGCTGTAAAATTAACAATTCCTAATTACACAATAGATAAAATATACTGGGAGTATATGAGTAATATATTTAGAACTACAACCGGACTTGGTTATGAGGAATTAGCAGAAGCAATGGACGATATGCGTCATAATTCAAATGTAGAAAAGATAATGAAGCTTTATGAAAGATCACTTAATAAACTATCAAATAGAGATTTAACCCATCATACAGAAGAGACAAGTAAGGGAGTATTTATAACTTTAGTAAATATAGACGGACTTTATCTTATTCAAAGTGAAAGAGAAGCAAAAGATGGATATACAGATCTTTATTTAAGAGAAGATGTACTTTATAAAGAAGCGATAAAATATAGATATATGATTGAGTTTAAGCATTTAAAAATGAATAAACTTAAAAGAGATGACGTTCAAACGGAAACAAAAGAAAGCTTAATTAAGTTAAATGAAGAATTAATTGAAGAAACAATAAACGGAGCTAAAAAGCAACTTGATAATTATATTGAAGACAGAAATATAATCAATGATTCAGAACTTATACTAAAAAAATTAGTAGTAATAACTTTAGGTAGGAAATACGTAGTATATAGATTTGAGGAGTGAAAAACAAATGAAAAAAATACCATATGGAGTAGCTAATTTTAAAAATATAATAGATTCAAATATGTATTATGTAGATAAGACGATGTATCTAAAAAAAATAGAAGATAAAGATAGGAATTTATTCTTTATTAGACCAAGACGATTTGGGAAGAGTTTATTATTATCTATGATGAGCACTTATTATGACGTTAATGAAAAAGATAATTTTGAAAAGTATTTTTCAAATCTTTATGTAGGAAAAAAAGAAAATAAAACAGAAAAAGCTAATAAATATCTAATCTTAAACCTTAATTTTTCTGCAGTTACAACAGAAGGTGGGAAAGATAGCTTAATTAGAAGTTTTGATGATGAAGTTGTAATATCACTGAATAAATTTTTCAAAAAATATCAAAAAGAGTTAGGGGAAAATAAATTACCTAAGAAATATCAAAATGCAGTAAGTGGTCTTAAATATTTATATAATTATTTAGATGAAAAACTTGAAGTAATGCTTCTAATAGATGAATATGATAACTTTGCAAATAATCTGATGCATGGAAATCAAAATTTGTATAAAGAAATACTTCATGGAGAAGGATATATAAGAACATTTTTTAAAGCAATAAAAGAAGGAACTGAAAAAGGTGTGTTAACTAAAGTATTTGTAACAGGAGTAACACCAATAATGCTTGATGATGTAACAAGTGGAGCAAATATGTTTACTAATGCAAGTATGGATAAAGACTTAAACAATCTTTTAGGATTTACTGAAAAAGAAGTAGGAAAAATAATAAATGATTATAAACTTGGAGAAATAGTAGAAGAAAAAGAGTTAAGAAGAACTTTAAAGAAATATACAAATGGATATAAGTTTAGTGAAGACTCTGAAGAAACAGTTTATAATACAGATATGCTACTTTATATAGTGAAAAATATAATAGCAAATAAAAAATATCCTAGAGATCTAATAGATAGAAATGTAATAACAGATTATGGAAAAATAAGAAATATAGCAAGAAATTTTATAACAGAAGAGGATATGTTAGAAATAATAGAAAGACGTGAAATAGGGCCAATAGTTTTAAAAGATAGATTTAACTTAGAAACAATGTATGAAGGAATAGATGTAGATA
Organism: Bacillota bacterium; assembly: GCA_034659335.1. GTDB lineage: Bacteria > Bacillota > Clostridia > Peptostreptococcales > Acidaminobacteraceae > HSG29. The sequence goes on along the minus strand of JAYEHA010000009.1, from coordinate 2,616 downwards.
GAAATATAAAATCACTTTTATATTTTTTAGGTTTATTAACTATAAAAGAGCCTAAAAATAGAGATGTAATCTTAAAAATTCCAAATTATACAATAGATAAAATATACTGGGAGTATATGAGCAATATATTTAGAACTACAACTGGACTTGGATATGAAGAATTAGCAGAAGCAATGGATGATATGCGTCTTAATTCAAATGTAGAAAAGATAATGAAGCTTTATGAAAGATCACTTAATAAACTATCAAATAGAGATTTAACCCATCATACAGAAGAGACAAGTAAGGGAGTATTTATAACTTTAGTAAATATAGAC
>JAYEHA010000009.1:0-2199 GCA_034659335.1 Bacillota bacterium | reverse complement strand
TAAACGGAGCTAAAAAGCAACTTGATAATTATATTGAAGACAGAAATATAATCAATGATTCAGAACTTATACTAAAAAAATTAGTAGTAATAACTTTAGGTAGGAAATACGTAGTATATAGATTTGAAATATAAATTGGTTAATTATTTTTTTAATGATAAAATTTGGTTATTTTTCATATTTTGTGGTTAATACAGTTTTCAAAAGAAATTGCTATGATGGAAAGCTTCTTGAAACTGCAAGGCTTTGCATTAAAAATAATGAAGATGTAGAGTAAAAAATCTTGATAAGATAATAAACGCTGAAAATGAGCTATCATTTAATGATAGCTCATTTTTATATATGGAGGAAAAGCAATTATTTTCTATTAAAACCTCGACCTTTTCCTTTGCTACAGTTTTGACCGAATTTTTCCTGAAGTTGAGATCCATCTGAATTTCCTATTTTGTCTATCATAAAATCTGCTTTTTCTTGTGAAATTGTTCCATTTTCAACTAAATTATTTAACTCAATAGTTTTCTTTTCAAGCATTAAAGCGTGAAATTCATCAAGTACATTTTCATTTTCAGCAATTTCGTGTAATGTTAATTCACTAGTATTAATTTGAGCTTCAGTTAAATCAGTAATTGATGCTAAGTCTACCGCTCCTGTTTTTTCAAAATCAAGCGCTAAATTTAAATTAATATTTTGCATTCTTTTTTCTCTCATTGCACCGAACTCTTCATCTGATAAGTCCCTTCCGTAACCTCTTTCAAAATCTGATGTATCAGCATAACTCATAGCTCCTAAGCTTAAAACGATAACCACTACTAAACCTATTGACAATATTTTTTTCATTTTCTCCATCTCCTTAAAATAAAATTCACTTATGTTTCATTTGATAACTTAATAATATAATTAGAATGTGACAGAATTGCGCTAATTAAGTGTAAAAGCTGTGGAAATTTATTTGAAAAATGTTATATTGCTATTATAATATGAATAGGAAGGTGATGTCATGGGAAAAAGTATATTAGTTGTTGAAGATGAGAGTAAAATACGTGAATTCATTAGGCTATATTTAAGAAAAGAAGGATATAAAGTTATTGAGGCTTATAATGGTGAAGTAGCCTTAAAAAAATTTACTGAACATAAAATCGATTTGATAGTGCTTGATGTGATGATGCCCAAATTAAATGGTTTTGAGGTTTGTAAAAAAATTAGAGAAAAGTCAAAAGTTTCAATTATAATATTAACTGCCATAGAAGAAGAAAAAGATCATATAAGAGGGTATGAGCTCGGAGCAGATGATTATGTAACGAAACCTTTTAAGGCGAAGATACTAATAGCAAAAATTAAAAGATTATTGGAAAGAGTTAGAGAAGAAAACGATAAAAAAGTTTTTATATATGAGAAACTTAAAATTGATATTGACGGTAGAGAGGTTTTCGTAAGTGGAAGGAAGATTAAACTTGCCCCGAAAGAATTTGATTTACTTGAATATCTTGTAGTTAATAAAGGAATTGCATTAACAAGAAATCAAATTATAGAAAACGTGTGGGGATATGATTTTGAAGGAGAAAATAGAGTTGTTGATAATCATATTAAAAAGTTAAGAAATAAATTAGAAAACTATTCTATATTAATAAAAACGGTAATATCTGTTGGTTATAAATTTGAGGTGCGCGAATATGTTTAATAGTATTGTAAAAAAAATATTTATGACCATAGTAGGTATATTTGTTTTGGTTATGTTTATTCAACTGGTGTTTCAAAATTTTTTCTTAGAAGATATATATGCAAATATGAAAACTTATAGAATTGAAAATAGTTTTAATCAGCTTTGTGAAGACTATAATAATCAGAAATGGACGGATTTACGGTTAAATCAAGAAACTGGTGAATATCAAAATGAAAATGGCGCTTCAATCCTTGTTTTCAATGAGAATGAGGAAGTTTTAAATAATACTTTTTTTAAAGATTTTAATTATATTACTATAAGAGATCGTGATGAAAAAGAATTTAAAATTAATCTGGATTTCTTGATTGATGAAGAGGGAAACTTTAGGAATCATTATAATGAAATAAATGTCGGTGAACAAATTGACGTTATAGGTATGCGTATCAAAGGTACTAATTTTATAGAACCTATAGAAATAAAAACAACGAATACTTCATTTATAAGTGATGAAGGATATGCAACTTGGGATGAATTATATA
>JAYEHA010000008.1:0-6931 GCA_034659335.1 Bacillota bacterium | reverse complement strand
TGAAACCCTTTCTTCGCACCCAAAGAAGAAAAGAACATATATAGGATATAAGCTATAGCATCCCATCCTGACAAGGGAGAAGGGGCATTTTTTCTAAGCTCATTAATTTTTATTATATATTCTCTATCCTTTTTATCAATTATTTCTAAAACAAATTTAAAGAAATTCAAAATATTACTCCTCTCTATAGAGTTAATTCTTTTTTATCATATATAAGTAAAGCTCCAACAGTTAAAAGATATTCAGGAACTCCATTACTACTCCATAAAATTTCTTGATGTAAAATATCTTTTGTTATTTCGCTTACTTTTAATCCCAAAGACTCAAGTGAATACCTTAACTTTTCTTTTAAAATACACAATTCACCATCTATTTTAGTACATTTATCGCATTGATAACAGTTTCCAGCAATTAAAGCAACAGAACCATTATGATTTTTTTCTTCTTCCATCAATAAATCACTAAACTCACGTCTTGCTCCTTCAAACATTTCAATAACATCATCACTATTTTTTAATTCTAATTTATCTGTAACAATTTTACCACTAATAATATAAGCATATTTATATTTCTTTATATAATTGAGTTCATTAAAATCATGAGGTGGGCATGACCAATTCTTATCATAATTAGGACAATTTAAACAATACTCCCCAACTTCTTCAATATCATAATACTTTAATAATACATCTATCCCAATTAATTGGGTATTTATTTCTATTAAATATTTCATAGCACCTCCAAATTAACCATTCATTATTTTCTTAACTTTTTCTAAATCTAATATTTTAAATTTATTTTTATTAAATGCAATAATATCATCTTCTTCAAGAGAAGATAATACTCTTGATAAAGCACTTCTATTTACATTAATATATTCTGATAATTCTTTCCTATTAAATGGTATTTTTATTTCAGCATTTTTCATTTGACTTATTTTCATTTCTTCCATTAAATAAAAAACCAATTTTTGCTTAATTGTTTTTTTTGTAATACTTTCAATTCTTTTGCTTAATGAAATGTTTTTATTAGCAATTATTCCTAATAAATTCTTAATTAATTGAGTATGAAAATCACAACTTACAGCACATGGTGTTATAAGCTTCTCTTTATCTATTAATATGATAATACTATCAGATAAAGCTTGAATCGATACGGGATATGTATTTTTTTTTGAAATCGCAAATGATTCTCCAAATATTTGCATAGGTGAAACAACATTAATAATTGTTCTATCTCCAAAAATATTGTCTTTAACAATATTCACTTGCCCATCCACAACAATCCCAACATAAGCCGCTTCATCTCCTGCATGCCATATATACGAACCTTTTTTATATTCTTTTTCACTAATTTTAAAGCAATTCATAATAATATTTATACCATTTTGATTAATATCATTAAAAAGTGGGTACTTATCATATGTATTTAAATTAAATAATTTTTCCAAAAAAACCTCCTTTTTACGTTGCATATGCAACAGTAGCATATTTCAAATTGTATTATACTATAAAAGGAAAGTCAATCAGATTAGAATAATTAAACTCTAATAAAACCAAAAAAATGGAAGGAAGGAAATCAAATGGGAGAAATGTTTTGTTTTCAATGTCAAGAAACAGCTAGAAATACTGGATGTACAAAAATAGGGGTTTGTGGTAAACAATCAGATACGTCAAACTTACAAGACACCATCATTTATACTGTTAAAGGAGTTTCATATTTAGCAAATATTCTTAGAACTAATGATATATCTACAAAAGAGGCAGATGAGTATATTGTTCATAGTTTATTTATGACAATTACTAATGCAAACTTTGATAATGATCAATTTTTTGATTATATAAAAAAAGGTCTTGCATTAAGAGATTCGTTAAAAGAAATATTAAGCGCTAAAAATATTGAGTTTAATAACAACTTAGATATTTTAACATGGACTGGTAATACTAACGAAGAAATATCTGCAAAAGGAGATAAAAGCGAAGTAGGAGTTTTAGCTACTGCTAACGAAGACATTAGATCACTTAGAGAATTAGTTACTTACGGTTTAAAAGGTCTTGCAGCTTATGTTCACCATGCTTATGTATTAAATTATGAAAATGATGAAATTTATGCATTTATGCATAAAGCTCTTAGCAATTTATTAGATGATTCATTAGATGCAGATCAATTAGTTGCTTTAACTTTAGAGACTGGTAAATATTGTGTAGATGGAATGGCAATACTTGATACTGCAAATACATCATCATATGGCCATCCAGAACTTACAAAAGTTGATTTAGGAGTTAGAAAAAATCCTGGTATATTAATCACTGGTCACGATTTACATGATTTGGAAGAATTATTAATTCAAACAGAAGGCACTGGTGTTGATGTTTATACTCATGGTGAAATGTTACCTGGCCAATACTATCCTGAATTCAAAAAATATAAGCATCTTGCTGGTAATTACGGAAATGCTTGGTGGCAACAAAAAGAAGAATTTAAAACATTTAATGGTCCAATCTTATTTACAACTAACTGTATTGTGCCACCTAAAGGTGACATCGTAAAGAAAATATTTACTACTGGTACTACAGGATTCCCAGGATGTACTCATATCTTACCTGGTGAAGACGGTAAAAAAGATTTCAGTGAAATTATTGAACTTGCAAAAACTTTACCATCTCCAACAGAAATGGAAACTGGAGAAATTATTGGTGGATTTGCTCATAACCAAGTATTTGCATTAGCAGATAAAGTTGTTGAATCTGTTAAAAATGGAGATATTAGAAAATTCTTTGTAATGGGTGGTTGCGATGGAAGATTTAAATCAAGAAGCTACTATACTGAATTTGCTGAAAAATTACCAAAAGATACTATCATCTTAACAGCAGGTTGTGCAAAATATAGATACCTTAAACTTAATTTAGGTGATATTAACGGTATCCCAAGAGTCTTAGATGCTGGTCAATGTAATGATTCCTATTCAACAGTTCTTATTGCTCTTAAATTAAAAGAAGTGTTTGAACTTGAAGATATTAATGAATTACCAATTGCTTATAATATTGCTTGGTATGAGCAAAAAGCAATAACAGTATTATTAGCATTATTATATCTTGGTGTTAAAGATATTCACGTTGGTCCAACATTACCAGCATTCTTATCTCCAAGCGTAGTAGATGTACTAGTTAAAAATTTCGGTATTGCAACTATCGGTACTGTTGAAGACGATTTAAAATTATTATTAGGATAAATTAAAAATTAGGCTATTGGATATTATCCAATAGCCTTTTTATATTTTTATTTGACTTTACTATTATTCAAATAATAACTCAACAAATTCATTGTTCGTTATACCATCAATATAATTAGAAATTTTTATATCTTTAAGCAACTCAACAATTATTTCTTTTTCAAAATAATTATCTAATAATTTATCTTCAAGTTCGCTTATATCAGACACAGCAAAAAAATCTCCATATATTTTAACATTAAAAATTTTACCTGCTTTTATTTCATAATTTATTTCAACTAATCCTGAAGTGAATTTTCTCTTTTTCTTATTCGAATATTTAGGATTTTTACCAAAATTCCACTCTTTTTTATCCCATCTATCCTTTTTTAATTTTAAGACTTCTACCTTTTCATCTTCAGTTAATTCTTTATAATAATTTTCATTTGAAAGATTCAAATTAAACTTCATAAATTCATCCATAAATTTATCAACATTGTAATTATCTGGTAATCTTTCTTTTAAAGTAGTTACTCTACTTTTAACCGACTTAATTCCCTTTGCAGTTAATTTCATTAAATCTGGCGTTAAGCATTTCATAAGTGTATTTATATCTACATCATATAAAACTGTTCCATGTTGTAATAATATATCTTTAAAATGGTATTGAGCATTGCCAGATATTTTTTTACCATCAACTAAAACATCGTTCCTACCAGTAAATTGTGCATCAATTCCAATTTGTTTAAGAAAATCTATTAATGGTTCAACAATACTCTTAAAACTATAATTTGCATTATCTAACTTATTAATTATCAAAGTATATTCAAAATTCTCTAAGCTATTATAAATAGCCCCACCACCTGATAATCTCCTAATAATTGCAATATTATTCTCTTTACAAAATTTTTGATTAACTTCACTTACTGTATTTTGATTTCTTCCAACCATAACATTTGGAGTATTTTTCCAAAGCATAAAAATTGGTTCATTAAATTCTTTCATAAAATACTCTTCAACTGCAGAATTAAAAAAAACATCATTACTATTAGTTAATAAACAACGCACTTTACACCACCTTTTTAGAAGCTAGATAATCTATATCACCTAGCCTTATATTTAGTTAACAACTGACTTGTTTTTAAATTCTAAAATAGCTTTTTTAGCTAAAAAATCTGCCCTTTCATTATAGGTATCACCAGTATGTGCATCAATTTTAACAAATTCAATCACTATCTTATTTAACATTTTATCTATAAATACTTTATAGTTCCTAGTTCCTTTTTTATTTGTTTTCCATTCCCCTTTTGCCCAATACTCTATACCAGTATAATCATAATGAATAATTATCTTTTTATATTTATTTTTAACAGCCCATTTAATTGATTCCATACTACCAAGAAGCTCTCCTGCTACATTACGCATAAGTACTAACTCTTTATCATCACCTATTCCATTAATTTCTGTTTCTTTTTCATTTTCTAACATTACACAACCAAATGAATATATATTTAACAATTTTGAAAAACTACCATCAACATATGCTAATACCGTTTCCTTATCTTGCATTTCTTTATCAATTTTTTCTCCATATATCTCATTTATAGTTTTTTTACTAGCTAAATAATCTTCAGCTTCTCTTAACGTTTTAAAACTTTTATATTCCGCTTTTTTAAAACCATGAATCTGAATTTTACATTCATCCCATGATTTATAAATACCTCTTTGCTTGCCTACTCTAACTGCATAAAATTTTATTTTTTTCAATTTCTCACCTCTACTCTATATTATACCTTTTTATTACAAAAATTTAAAATAATAATTTAAATTCACTTATAATTCTGTTAAACTAATTGAAAGGATGTGAAAAAATGAAAAGTTTAATTTTTTTTGATATTAATGGAACAATTATAGAAAGAGATAAGAGTACGGACCTTCCATATATTGAAGCCGCTAACGAATTATTATTTACTACTAATTCTATGTTACATATTGACAATTCTGCTCGATCTGACATGGATGTTTTTAGAGAAATATTAAAAAATCATGATATTAATTATACTGATGGCCTTTGGAATGAATTTTTAGTTATATATGAAAAAAAACTTATAAAATATAGTAAAACTAATATTTGGCGTGTAAATAAAGATGCAAAATCATTTATTGAAAAACTAAGTAAAACCAATCATAAGATTTCTATGATTACAGGCGAACTAGAAATAGGTTCAAAATATAAATTAGAAAAAATTAACGTTTGGAAGTATTTTCCAGTAGGCGGATTTGGTGAAGATAATATTTCAAGGTTAGGAATTGCAGAAGTAGCACTAAAAAAAGCCATTTCACATTATAAAAATGACTTCGATGAAATCTATGTCATTGGTGATACACTTCTTGATATTAAAACTGCACGTCATATTGGTGCTAAAATAATTTCAATTACTACAGGTTCAAATACTAAAAAAGAACTAAAAACATTAAACCCAGACTATATTATAAATAAATTTAAAGAAATTGAACATTTATTCCTCTAAAAAACATATATCTTTAATAAAGGTTGTTAAAACTTTCATCATATCAACAATTTGATTATTTTCTACTTTTTTTCCATTTTTATCGTAAATAACTTTAATAATAGGTCTTGTAGGCTTTGTAAAATTATTTTTAATAACAATTCCTTTTTCACCTGTAGTCAATTCTACATGCATACCTGGTGGAAAAGGCGCAATACGTAATTTTAACACTTCAAATACATTTATATCTAAAGTGGATGGCACTTGTGAAGAAACAAATTCTAACGCCATATAAATTGGCATTTTTTCCCTATATATTCTGTCATTAGTCATAGCATCAAACACATCAAGAAAAGCTACTATATTAATATATTTTCCATTTTTTATCGTATTAAGTTTAACTCCTGATGGATAACCACTTCCATCAATACGTTCATGATGATATAAAACAATTTCTTTAGTTAACTCTGACAGTTCATCATTATCCTTAATAAAATCATATCCAAAAACAGGATGTTTTTTAATGATTTCATACTCTTCTTTTGTAAGCTTTCCTGGTTTATTTAAAATACTATCTGTTATTAATATTTTACCAATATCATGAATTAATGCTCCAATCCCAATATCAATTATTACTTCTTCATCATATCCCATCTCCAAACCTACAAGAACTGATAATACTGATACATTTAATGAATGTTCATAAGTATAAAAATCTTTTCCCATAATTTTATTAAGACTAAGTAATACACCATCATTGTTCTTAATAATATCAAATATTTTATTCATTACTTCCTTAATATCTTCAAAAGATTGATCTGGAATAACACCTTTTCTTTTAGGAAAACTTTCTACATCCATGCACTCTTCAAAATGTTTATACATAATATTAATAGTTTCTAATTTTGTATGAATATCAATAAGTGTTTCATCATAAATATAAACAGCAGAAATACCAGTATTTCTAATACTGGAAATAATTCTTTCATTAATTTCTACTCCATTTTCTAATAATAAATCTCCATTTAAAGAATAAATTGGCTTTGCTAAATGCATTCCAGAAGTTAAATCATTAAGATATACACTTTTTATACTCATCTATTACTCCTTACGTATTATTTACAAACAATACGAACTCGTTATCCATTTTACTTTTACCCATAATTTTCAATATTAAACAAAATAATGTACTTTTAAAAAAATATATTAT
>JAYEHA010000007.1:0-7023 GCA_034659335.1 Bacillota bacterium | reverse complement strand
TGCACTTTAATTAATAACATTTATTACAAACTCAACTGAATTAGTTTTTTTAAAATTTTATAATCTTTATATGATTATATATTACTTGAGTATCGGTATCTAACTGCGCATTTAAACTTTCACTCTAAACTACCTTTAAAATATAAACTTATTTAAAACAAAAAAATTCCATAACGCCTGCTTCCACGCTTCATTTATGTGGTTTTTTAGCCTTGAAAGTTAAACATGTCAATTACTCTTTGTTGAATTTGAGGAAGCAGGATATCACTTATCAGAGCGTACAAACTCGCTAAAATCAAAGTCCAAGTACGATCGTTATCAATATTTCCACTTCTCTTTTTATACTAAAAAACACGACTATTTGTTTCTATAATCGTGTCATTTTTTTTACTTTTTTTATGTTTTCTAACCATAGCATCAGCAAAACAGTCTATCTCTTAAGAGCCACATCTATATTTTCTGTTAATAATTGCATCTCTCATTCGTTAAATTACATTAAATATAATAATCAACACTTGAACTCATTTCATTAAAACTATTAATAGAATTTTTATAAATTGACTCCATTTTACTCTTTTGAGGATTTACTTTATCCATTACATAATTTATCGCCTTATGCGTCTTCTCAAGAAATCTAATAAGTTTTTGTGGATTTATTGTCTTCAAACCATTCTTCTCAATTTTATTTAGGTAATCTATTTTATGATCAAACTGAAAAGCACTATTTTTCTTACTGTCTTTTTCATCGTTAGCATCAGATAAAATTTTTAGAAGTTCCATCTGTTTTTTTAACTTATTTAGATTCCATGATATATTTATACTTAAAGGACTTTTTTCATCATTAAACAACCCTACTTCACCATCTGATTCTTCAACTGTATCCATAGATTCATATTCAGTATCATACTTTTCAACAATAGAATCAAACTTAGACCAACTTTCATCAGCTAATTTAAACTCACCTTTCTCCTCAAACGAAATGGCTTGATTCCTAAACTTTACCAAATCCTGTATATCATTTTTCTTAAACTCACCCGTTATATCCTTCTTAAATCTTTGAAAATCCAAATCATCTAATTCCTGATCTGAAAATTTAGATTCAATTATAGAATCAAATCTATTAATTGCATTCTCTACCAATTCTGATTTTTCATTTTCTTTATAATTCACGACTTTTTCATATTCTATTTTAAGTTTTTCTAACTCCTCCGTGGAAAGTTTTGACTCCATTCCATAAGTCAACGCTTCAAAACTCTCTAACTCTTCAGGATCATCAAATTTATCTTGAATTATAGTTGCTGTATCTTCTACTATTTCACAAGCCTTACCTAAACATTCTTCTTCATGTTTCAGTAATAAATAATCTTTTGCTATATTAGAAGACTTAGAACTTATCGCTTTCTTAACTGAATTTGATTTAGTGGATATGTTGAATCTTCCACCATTATTCATTTTTGCCTTTAAATTCTTTCCATTTATTGTCGCTTTTGAAAATGGGTTATTCTTTTGAAAGGATAATAATTGTTGATTTTGAAATAATTTATTACTCTTTTTTAGTTGCATCTTATCTCACCTCAGTCAAAGTATTTTCTTATAACTTTCGACACAATGTCTTTGTAACTTATTTATTAATCAATTTGTATTTTTCCATTTCATCTTTATTCATAATATATATATCACTTGCAGGAGCTGCTTCAATTGTAAACCAATAGAAATCCTCTAATATATCCATTTCATTATAATAATCCAAATACTTTTTGTGTTCAGGGTGATTTCTAGAAAGTTTTGATGCATCTTCTATATCTCCACTTGCCCACGAGTGTACACCTATCTCAGCACCATTTTCAATGGTTCTTTTTACACCAGCACAAAAGAAATCCGTTCCACCTGATGCAATCATACCATCGCTAGGAACATGGGTGTTTAATCCATATTTTCTTATTAGTCTACTGGCTTCTAAATTTGCAATGTCATCTATTGAACCAGGAACATTTTTCATAATAATAGTTTTAAGATTTGGGTGTTTCTTAATTAAGTCTTCTACATCTTTGGGTGTTCCGGTGTTTATCACACCCGTCATAATTGCAGTATCTCCAGTTACTTCAAATTTTGCATATTCTATATCCATTAATATTGGTATTAACTTATCAATATTAAGGATTACACTCAGTCCAATGATAAAAACTACCACAATTGCTATTCCAATTTTCTTTTTCATATTTTTACTCCTCTATTAGCATTTTTATATAAAATATGCATCATTATTTCCACGATTAATTTACTTAATCTTTTACTATATAACATTCTATTTTCTCAAGTAGTTCCCAAATGCAAATCCAACGACATTCGATATAATCATTAGCACAACAGCAAGCATCATAGTCAATCCAGAACCTACTGGATCTGGATATGATAGACCATATGGTATTAATGTAAATGCAATGATAACACTCGTCATTATTCCTGGAACTGAATATATTATAAATGACTTTTTATCATATTTCTTATATAAAGCATATGCAATACTACAGGTAATAAAAACTGCCCCTAAAATGATCCCTATAAGTATTACTATTCCTTTTAATTCTTCTAATCTCATTTTTATACTCCTTACAATAAAATTACTGTATTTCAGAAAACGAAACATCTTTGTCAATAAATCTTAGTACTTCAATATCTTTTAGCGTGTCTACACCATCACGATTCAGATTATCAGTTACAATAATTTTTATCCCGTTTTTCGATATATAATAATCCGTAGATTTCCCTGAAAACTGAACTATGTCAACGCCTTTTTTTCCATTAATTTTATTGTTTCCACTATTACCCATTAAAATATTACTTTCTGAATTTCCGACTAGTTCTGTATTTTTACTTCCCAATAGTCTTGCATTTTTTAAATACTTTGATTTATGTGTATAAGGTTCTTTTTCATCATAATACATTTTAAAAGTGCCGCTAAATTCTGATTCCACTCTAGCCATATAAGTGATGTGACTTGGTAAAAATTCACTCACAATTTTATATCCCATAGGATCATTTTTCTTGATATCTTCTCTCGTCTTTGAAGTATAAATTCCCCACATACCACCATCATTTTCTGTAAAGGCTGCCCAAAGTCCATAATATGAATCCACTACAGATGCTAAATATTCTTGTTCAAGACTTCCTTCTTTTTCAAGTTCTAATAACCAATCCTTTGAGTCAAGTCCCCACAATCCTTTTTTACCCCAATCACTTTTATTTGTTGGCATCGAATTTTTCATAGCCTTATAAATTTCATCTTGTAATTTTGGAAGTGCTCCAGGATTACTTTTTGTTCCAATACCATAATCATGAACCATATGCAGTATTTCTTCATAAGCCGCATCTCTATGTTCATAATCATTTTTTGTGTACCATTTGCTACCTACAGTTGGAACTTCCATTTGATATAAAGGTTGTCCTTGTAATGCCTTTTCGGGAATATCCGATTCTCTATCAGCACCATTTGGCATAACTAAAACAGCACCATTTTCAGCCATTTTGTTTGCAATAGGCCCTTTTTTATATGCTCCAAAATCCTCTAAATAAAAGCTAAGTTGATTATATGCTTTTAAAACCTGTTCATCACTTACTTTATCATGTGCTACGATTGTAATAGGTTTTCCATTTGGTGCCATATATTGAATGTACTTAGAATAATACTTTTTATAAACACTACCAAGCTTAGAAGTATCTCTAATAATATCTTTTTCACTTACATATTTTTTATAATTTTGATTAGTTACTGAGTCTGTTTTAATATTTGAACTTATCATAACGCTTCTCGAATTTTCATCCCATGATACGTTTAATCCTGTACTCTCTGCAATAAATCTAACCGGTACCATTGTTCTATTATCAATAATTTTAGCTGGTACATCCATAGTTACTTCTTTTCCATTAATCAGTGCAACTTTACTATCTACTTTAAGTACAATTTCTTTATCATTCGATATCCCTGTTACAGTTTTAGTTTCACCGTCCCACGATACTTCAATATTTAAAGTTTCAAATATTCCTCTTAGTGGTAATAGCGTTCGACCTTCAACAATCACTGGTGCTACATCAAATTCCAATTGTTTTCCATCTACAAAAACATTAATACTGTTATCTTTTTGAACAAATGCAAAACAGCTACCTAAAATTACCAAACAAACTATACATGCAATAATCTTTCTCATATGCTTCACTCCTCTTTTAAACTTTTCCTCGTTTTCATAAGGCTGTTACTTAACTATAATCACAGTTTAACAAAATCATATATCCATCGTGTATCCATTTAAAAAATATATATTTTAAAACGGATTTTAAGTTTATTCATTGAAGCTATCTAAAGTTTCTTTAGATGGTACAGACATGATTTTGGGTATATTCATTTCGAACAAATCATAAGCTGAAGGTAAAGACGCTTTAAGTATTTTTCTATTTTTCAGCATCCATTCTTCTTCTCCAAGCCCATAAGTCTCTTGAATATTCCATGCAGATGAGATTACCCAATATGCAAATTCCTGTATTAATACACGATCCTTTGTACCCCCTTCAGGTATGAACTCATATCCAGATATGCTATAATATTTTTTTCAATTGCCTCTTGCATACTCTTGTATATCATAGATTTATTAGTAATTCCCCATTGATCTGTCAGAGTATAATGAAGACCCACATCTGTAACCGTATGAAGAATATGTTCAACAACCTCCAATGTTTGGTACCCACTACCTTCCATAATAATGTCACATATACTATTTTCCTTTTCAACTTTAGAAAACAACTTTATTTCTTCTTCTGATGACCCTAAGTCAAACTCTCCTTTAAAAACTGGTATTAAGGCATTGTATTTATATAGATTTTTCAGTACTTTCTCCTGTAAATTTTGGTCAGTACTTTCGTTTTGTATAAACATTTCCTTCATTGTTTTTGCAATTTTTAACATAAACTCATCGGATACATCATCTTTCGCAACAAAGGTTATTCCATAGACTACCATTTTCTTAGCAAATGGCTTATACTCAGTAGTCTGAATAATCCCACTGTCTATATATATGTTATTATTAACTCCTCTTACCGGTTCTTTTAATACAGCACTACCAATATGTGTTTCTGCTAGTTCTGATTCTTCTACTGCTGTATTCTTATTCGTGGTACATCCTACACAAAGTAAAACCATACTTAAAAATAATATAGTTATTTTTTTCATCACTTTCCAACTCCTTTTCATTAACATAAATCAATTATAAATAACTTTTAATAAGAGTATATTTAAATCATATATCCATAGTGTATCCATTTGGCATCTTTTACTGCTTAATTTAAAATTTTCTTATCTAAAAACAAAAAACCAAGGTTAATAAGTACCAACCTTGGTTTCTATAAAGTTCAATTAAGCAGAAGTATTTCAACATCTCACCTTTAGTGAAAAATAAAATTCTACACCATTATCTATATTCTTTACACCATAATCTGATTCATGTAACTCTAAAATTTTTTTCACTATTGTAAGTCCTAATCCACTTCCCCCAAAACTTCGATTTCTTGATTTCTCTGCTCTATAAAATTTATCCCAAATTTTATCTAAATCCTCATGATCAATTACAACCCCATAATTTTTGATAGACACATATAAATTATCATTTTGGATTTCTGAAGTTACCTCAATTTTTTCACCATTAGGCGAATACATTATTCCGTTACTTAAAAGATTAACCATAACTTGTTCTATTTTACCGATATCCCCAATTACTATTCTATCTTCTATCTTAAGTTTAAAGTTCATGCTTTTATCTTTAAATCGCTTCTCCAATTTACTCATCAAAACTTCAATAAACGGTTTAATTCCAAATTCACTTAGGTTTAATTTATAACTTCCTGTTTCAAGTTTAGATAATTCAATAGTCTCAAGAACAAGTCCATTAAGTTTATCAATTTCATCCGCGATAACATTTGTATAGTACTCTGGTTCCTTTTCATAAACACCATCACTTATGATTTCTAAAAAACCAGACATAATACCGAGAGGTGTCTTAAATTCGTGAGATAAACTAGTTAATAAATTTCTCATTCTTTCTTCGTTCTCTGCTCTTTTAATTGCTTCAATAGCCAATTGATCATTTGATGATTCTAATTCTTCAATTGTTGTTGATAAATTATTTGAAATATTATTCAAACTATCAGATAAAACACTCAATTCATCGTTTGTACTTATATTTGTCCTATTTCTGAAATTAAGTTCTGATATACTCTTAGCCGAATCAATAAGCTTAATTAATGGACTTGTAATCCACTTAGAATAAAAAAATACCAACACTAAAATTAGCGATACTTGGAATATAAAAATATAGTAATAATACCCGTTTAATATTTGAAATGCGTCATGAATATTTTCAAGAGTAAATAATGAAAATCCATAAGCATAAGTTCCATCTGTCAATTCTATTTCTTTTACTAATACGACAATCAGTAGACCAGAATATTCCTCAGTAAACTCATATCTACCTTCTTTAAAGATATCTTTAACCTTTTGAGGTTTTTTACTTTTTTCAATCCAATAGCTTTTGACTTCCTTTAATAATTTTTCTTGCTGATAACTTAAAATCCCTTGATCTCTAACAACAAAATTACTAGCTATTACTCCACCACTTATTTCAACAATATCATTAGAATTTTTATTATATAATTCATCCCAAGTTGCATATCCTTCATCACTTATAAATGAAGTATTCGTTGTTTTTATTTCTATAGGTTCTATAAAATTAGTACCTTTGATACGCATACCTATAACTTCAATTTGTTCACCGACATTTATTTCATTATAATGATTCCTAAAGTTTCCCTCTTCATCAATCAAGAAATCCAGATTAATTTTAAATTCTTTTGGCTCTTTCTCATATTGTGTGGATGAATGATAAATATATAATTTGACTTTACAAACTTTTCTTAATTTATGATATAATTTTTATAGAAAATATTTGATATGTTATTTATGAATTTAAAGAGGAGAAT
>JAYEHA010000006.1:0-7048 GCA_034659335.1 Bacillota bacterium | reverse complement strand
ATAATACACTCCCTTTCACTATTTTACACTATCTAGATAATTCTGCAAAATAAATACTGCAGCTAATTTATCTATAACTTTTTTTCTTTTATTACGCCTCACATTACCCTCTAACAATATATTTTCAGCACTTTTTGAACTAAGCCTTTCATCAAAATAAATTATTTCTACTTCCCAGTCTACCCTAGTAGTATATTTAATTTTTTTTAAAACTTTTTTCATGAAATTTTCTGTTTTAATTGCTTGCGGTCCTATTGTATTATTCATATTTTTTGGAAAACCTACAACAATTTTTTTAATATCATCTTCAGCAATAATATTAATGATATCGTCAATAGTCTCTTTATTTGATCCTCTAAAAATTGTTTTTCTTCCTTGCGCAGTAATTAATAACGAATCACTAACAGCAACACCAATCTTCTTATCTCCAACATCTAAACCTAAAATTTTCAAATTTACCACCTATATAATCTTAATACAAAATTCAAAACATTTAGCAGAACAATAACCACATAAAGTACATTTATCACTATCAACAACAGCTTTTCCATCAACAATTGATAAAGCATTTTGTTGACAAGCATCAACACATTTACCGCACCCAACACACCAATCCCCAATATGCAATTCTCTTTTTTGAAAATTTAATGTATTAATCAATTCAACACTATTCTTTTTCATCTCAAATTTATTAACATTAAAAATAACCTCATTAACATTTTGCATGCCAACAGCTATAGAATCTAAAAAATCTAAATTAAGTACAAAATCAAAACACTCATTAATATTGTTAAGCAAATTACCTCCACCTAACGCTTTCATACCAAAAATACCTTTTGATTTTTTTAAATTTCTTAATGCATCTACCATTTCATTTATATTTCCATCACAAATTCCTAGACCATTTTTATTTACTATTGGATGAATAACATCTAACGCATCAAATTTATCAAAAGCTTTAACACCTTCAATAAAATGGGTAGAAATTCCAATTGCTTTAATAATTCCCTTTTCTTTCATTTCAAGAAAATATTCAATAGCATCATAATGCCCTTTTATAGTATTCTCATTTAACTGTTCATGTAACATGAAAATATCAACATACGTTGTATTCATTTCATTTAGAGCTTTAGCCAAACTAGCTTTAGCTTGCTCACGAGAATACGCATATGTCTTAGTAGAAATAACAATTTTTTCTCTATCAACATGTTTTAAAAAATTTCTTAAATGATCATAATTATCATAGCCTTCAGCAGTATCAAAAAAATTTACACCTCTATTAAAAGCTTCCATAAAAACTTCTAAACTCTCAGAAGGTTTCATATTTTTTTGCAAAGGACTTACAGTTAAAGTACCAAAAGCCATCTTTGATACTTTAATACCAGTATCTCCCAAATAATTATATTCCACTAAATTTACTCTTCATTCTTCATATAACTACTAATTAATTCTTCAATTAATTTATCTCTAAAAACTTTTCTTATCATTCTTCTAGCATCATTATGTGTAGTAATATATGTTGGATCTCCAGAAATTAAATATCCCGTTAATTGATTTAAAGGACTATATCCTTTTTCCTCTAAAGCTTTATACACATGAAGCAATACTTTTTTTGCATCATATTCTTCTAATTCAATTTCAAATGCTTTTGTTTTATTCATAATCAACCTCCAATAATCAACTTATTTATCTTATATACTCTATTACCCAAAATTATAAGTTTGAAATTATTTCTTTTGCTTTTTCAATTGCATCATCAATTTTTGTTATATCTTTACCACCAGCTTGAGCCATATCAGGTCTACCACCACCGCCGCCACCAGTGATTTTAGCAACTTCTCTAATAATATTGCCACAATGTACACCAAGTGGTAATAATGATTTGTCGGCTTTTGCTAAAAAAGTAAGTTTTGAATCAAAATTAGAAACTAATAAAATGAAAATGTCATTATACTCATTCATCAAATTATCACCTAATTCTCTAAGAGTATTACTATCAACATTATCTAATTTAGCAATTATTGTATTAATATTATTTATCTTAAATTGAGAATTTGAAATTACATCATTTAAACTAGTCTTTGCCAATTTACTTTTTAAACTTTCATTTTCGTTTTCTAATTGTTTTAATTCGTTTTTCATTAATTCAATCTTATGAACTAGTTCATTAGGATTAGTTTTTAATGAATCCGATAAAATATCAATTTTATCAATTATAGAATTAAGCATTTTTAAAACATTAGTACTTGTAACAGCAATAATTCTTCTAACTCCCGATTGAACAGCAATCTCAGTTGTTATTTTAAACAATCCAACTTCAGAAGTGTTTTCTAAATGAGTACCTCCACAAAGTTCTATGCTAAAATCTTCCACTTTAATAACTCTTACATCATTACCATATTTTTCTCCAAATAAAGCAGTTGCTCCAAGTTCTTTTGCACTTTTAATATCAGTATTAATAACATCAATTTCTAAAGCTTCAATAATCTTATCATTAACAATAGTTTCAACTTTCTCAATTTCTTCTTGAGTCATTTTTTGATAATGAGAAAAATCAAATCTTAAAGATTCTTCACTAACTAAAGAACCAGCTTGATTAACATGCTCTCCTAAAACCATCCTAAGAGCTTCATGAAGTAAATGAGTAGCTGTATGGTTTTGTGCTATTGAAATACGTCTTTTTATATTAATCATAGCTTCTACTAATGAATCTATTTTAACTTCACCATTAATAACTTTCCCGAAATGTAAAAATCTACCATTTTTATCTTTAGTAACATTACTCACTTCAAATGTAAAGTCGCTATTTTTAATTGTTCCAAAATCTGCAACTTGTCCACCACTTTCAGCATAAAAAGGTGTTTTATCTAAAATAATTATACCTTCTTCATTCTTATTAAGAATATTCACTTTAACATCTTTAATAATTGAAATGATTTTTGCATTAGTTAAATATAAGTCATAACCAACAAATTCTGTTTTTTCTATTCCTTCTAAAATATCAATAGAATTTTCATCCCAGCTTATTTTCCCGTGTGCACTACGCGCTTCTCTTGCACGTTTTTTTTGTTTTTCCATTTCATCTCTAAAAACATCTTCATCTACTACAAATTCATTTTCTTCTAATATCTCTCTAGTTAAATCTAAAGGAAAACCAAATGTATCATATAATTTAAAAGCAACTTTCCCATCAAGTTGATTTTCATTTGTTTTTTTCATTTCTTCAATATAATCATTTAATAAAGTTATTCCTTGATCTATTGTTTCTTGAAATCTCTTTTCTTCAATAGAAACTATCTTTTTAATATAATCTTTATTAGTAATGATTTCAGGATAAGCACCACCTGAAATTTCTACGACCTTATCAACTAATCTAGTTAAAAACTCACCTTTAATTCCTAGTAATTTACCATGTCTTGCAGCACGTCTTAATAATCTTCTAAGCACATAATCTCTACCTGAATTTCCTGGCATTACACCATCACTTACCATAAAGGATACAGCTCTAATATGATCTGTAATAATTCTTATAGAAATATCATTCTTTTCAGATTCACCATATTTAACCGAAGAAATCTTTGAAACTTCATCACGAATCACTTTAAATGTATCTATATCAAATATACTATCAACATCCTGCATAACACATGCTACACGTTCTAAACCCATTCCAGTATCAATATTTGGATTTGCTAACGCAATATACTCTCCAGCTTCAGTTTTATTAAACTGTGTAAATACATGATTCCAAATTTCAATAATTCTATCACCTTCATCACCAGGTTTACAATCTTCTTTTTCACAATAATAATCTTCGCCTCTATCATAATGAATTTCAGAACACGGTCCACATGGTCCAGTACCAATCTCCCAAAAATTTTCCTCTTTGCCCAATCTAACAATTCTATCTTCTGGAATTCCAATTTCTTTAACCCATATATCATATGCTTCATCATCTTCTAAAAATACAGACGCCCAAAGTTTATCTTCAGGTATTTCTAAAACTTCAGTAAGAAACTCCCAGCCCCATTTAAGTGACTCTTTTTTAAAATAATCTCCAAAAGAAAAATTACCTAGCATTTCAAAAAAAGTTGCATGTCTAGATGTCTTTCCGACATTATCAATATCGCCAGTCCTAATACATTTTTGACAAGTTACCATTCTTACATTTGGTGGAATTTCTGCACCAGTAAAAAAGTTTTTTAACGGAGCCATTCCAGCATTTATTAGTAATAAACTATTATCATTTTTTGGTACTAAAGAAAAACTTTCTCCTACATAATGACCTTTAGATTCAAAAAAATCTAAAAATCTCTTTCTTATTTCATTAAGCCCTAATTTTTCCAAATTAATCCTCCTCAATAAATAATGACTTCTAAGAAAGAAGTCATTAGCATTCTTAAACTATTATATCATATTTTTTTTATGAAGTGAATACCTGTCAACAATTTAATGTTAAAAAATATACCGAAAAAAAATGACATACACTTCCACCTAAAACAAACAAATGCCAAATAGCATGATTAAACTTTAAATTTTTCCACAAATAAAAAATTGTTCCCAATGAATAGGTAACTCCACCAGCAATTAAAAAAGACATTGATGTGAAATTAAGATTTGCAATTAATGGTTTTATTAAAAATATCACTAGCCATCCCATAAGCAAATAAATAATTGTAGAAAGTATTTTAAATCGCTTTGAAAAAAATAATTTAAATACAATCCCAAATAAAGCTATCGTCCAAACTGCAATTAAAAGTATCAATCCTGTTTTACCTTTTAATACTAATAAAGCAATTGGCGTATAAGAACCTGCTATCAAAACATATATAGCAGAATGATCAAAAATTTTAAAGGCATCTTTGACTTTTCCTTTAGGAACACTATGATATAGTGTAGACGCTAAATAAAGAATAATTGAACTTGCCCCATATATACTAAAACTTACTATATACCAAACATCTCCATATGCAACTGCTGTTTTTATTAAAAAAATAAGCGCAACAATCGATAATACAAATCCTATTCCATGAGTAATAGCATTTGTAATTTCTTCATAAAAAATAATTTTATTAGTTTTATCCATTATCTTCTCCTTTGTTATTTCTAAAAACAAAAACTGTGAAAACTATAAATAAAATCAAAATTCCAAGAATTAGAAACATCATATTAATACTGAATTTATCAGCAACAAATCCCACTAACGGCGACATAACAATCATTAATGTAGATTTCATTTGACTATTATACGACATAACTGTAGCTCGTTCTTCTTTTTTCATATAATCACCTGTAATGGCAATAAAATGAGGTTTTCTAAAATCTTCTGATACAAAAATAATAAAATATATAATCAATAATACTACTATTGAATTATATTTAATACTAAAAGATATTAAAATTAATATACCACCTAAAGCGATAAAAGTAAAATCCATTATTTTTTTAGAAGAAATATATTTATTTGCTTTATAACTATATCTTGAAACTATAACAGAACCAATAGAAAAAGTTCCATATAAAACACCTAAAATAATTTTAGTTAATTGATCAATATCATAAACTGTATCTGTAATAGTCAATAATAAAAAAGCAACTATAATCGGTTGGATATAATCTTTAATTACTGAATAAACACTAGCATAAACAGATGAATTAATAACAATATTGTTAAGTTTTTTATTAGAAACTATTGATTTCAGCTGAGTTTTCATAAGCATTATAAATTTTTTAAGTGATATTTCAGTTTCTACCCTTCCATTTAAAGATTCATCATAACTATTAACCAAAATGAAATCAATTAAGTACGGTAAAATTGAAAACAAAAATATTGTGTGATAATGCTTTAAATTAAGTGCAATCGCAATTGCTAAAAATGAAGAAATAGCACTTCCAATCTTAGAATATGAACGCGTATATCCATAAACTCTACTTTTTAAATGAAAAATATTATTTTGCTCTAAATATTCATAAATCATTGCTTTATGAGTTCCTGATCTAAATGCCTCGCCTAATCCAAATAAAATCATTGCAATTGTTAATATAAAAAAATTGTGTCCTATAAAAAAAAGTAAAAAAGAAAAAATATACATAATAAAACACATTTTCAATTCATTCTTTTTACCATAATAATCAGCAATAATTCCTGAAGGAATTTCAAACGTATAAATAATTATTTCTTTAAGAGAAAAAAGGATCCCTATTTCAAGAAAACTTAAACCATTTCTAATAAAATAAATGAATAAATACGGTTCAAAAAATTTTAGATTTTTAAAAAAACCATAAAAACAAAATTTCTTAATTTGTATATCTTTTTTTATTTCCATATTTTACATCCTTTTTAGCATTAACTTATCCCAAAAAATTTAACAAATTTTCTGGCAAGAAGTCTCCTTCCTCAAAGCCGATAGGCTTAGGTGGGGGATGAATTGCCAGTTGTTATTATGATTTATCTGCTTTGCGTATTTTAGACTTACCTGTTTATACGATTTATTCGGAATTGTAATGTAATTATTATTAATATCTTTTACATATACCCCTGAACTTGTAAATCCACTAACGAAGCCAACTTTACCAAATAATTCCACTTTATCATTAAGATAGAAAGTACCATATTTTTTATGGTTTACCTCTTTAGTATTTTTAGAATTTCTCTTTTGAGTTGTATTCTTAGTTTTTCTTCCTTTTCTAGCTATTGCTTCATGTAGAGATCGTTTCTTTTTTCTAAATTGCTTGATTTTGAATACTGAATCAGTTTCATCACTATAGTTATTATTAATATCAGTAATTGCGATAGCATCATTATAGTGAGTTTTTTCTAAAGCTAATTCTTTTCTTTTAGGTTTAGTTGTTGACCCATAAGTGACATTCATATTTTCAAAATATTGGTAAAATCTTTTTCTAACAATATTCATAAAAGTTGGTGCTTTATATTGTTTTACTTTTTTACCTTCAACCATCCAATTATGAAGAATATTCCCTGGCTTATGATTTTCACCTGTATGACAATCAGTGCAAACTGTTATTAAGTTATCTGCATTATTAGTAC
>JAYEHA010000005.1:6533-7076 GCA_034659335.1 Bacillota bacterium | reverse complement strand
TTTCCTACATAAATTTTTAAATCTTCAATAAATCTTGCACTAATTAAAGACGCAGGAATAAATAATTTTACACCTTTATAATCAGCTAAAACTCCACCTTTAACTTCTTTAAAAACATTTACTACTAAATTTGTTTTTTCATTAAAAGCAGTTTCTACTTCTTTTTTACCAACGATTTCGTCAGCTTTTACTTTAGATAAAACGACATTTCCTTCTTCGCCTTCTACCTCTAAAACTAAAACTTCAATTACATCGCCTTCATTTAATAAATCAACTGGATTTTCATTTTTATTAGATAACTCTTTTCTCTCTAATATTCCTTCAGATGAATAATTAATATTTAAGATTACTTCTTTATCATTTACTGACAAAACTGTTCCCTTAATTACATCACCTTTTTCAATATTTGAAACTGAGTTTTCAACTTCACCCATGAAATCTTCCATTCTTTCTTCAGTCATTTCAACACCACCTACATTTTCCAACTTTTTCTGAATGCAAATTCAATAACTTGCATCTAATACAATCTACTATATTATATCA
>JAYEHA010000005.1:0-6523 GCA_034659335.1 Bacillota bacterium | reverse complement strand
TAATAAAATAAATATCAAATTTTATTTTAAATTAATTAAATTCTTAAAATAATTTAAGAAATCTATCCTTATTTAAAATGGTTTTTATGTAAACAGGACCTTTGTCTTTCCGGAAAAAACATTATTAAAATAACAAAAAACCCTTTCCAATTTAAATTGAACAAGGGTTTAATAGTTAACTTTAGCGTCTACTTTGAATTAAAAAATTTACATTTTCTAGTTCTTTTTACATCTATTACATCCAATACATCTATCCCATTGTTTAGATAAATCAGATATAGATCTTCTAGCAAAAACACATGGAATTTCTCTTTCTTTAGTAACTTTTTTTACTCTTTCTGTTAGCCTATGTTCTAAAAAATCATATAAACAAATGACTATTTCTATATTTTCAGGTATAGTCATTGTTCTCATACCTTTTTTTCTGTCATCCCAATGTATAATGTTATCAATCCCTTGTTCAAGTAAGAACGATGGGATATTACCTAATCTATCCGCTCCTATAATTAATGCTGATATACGTCCCCCTTTTTTCTCCTTTTGATAATGATTATCATTAGCTATATAATAACACATTACTCGGTTAAATAAAAGAGATCTTCACATTTTTTTGTTTATATATATTTTTATTTATTTAATTGAAAATAAATTTGCTGATTGCTTTCCCAGAAGGAACAATAGGTAATACATCTTCATTAATATTTATGTCACATTCTATTATTAACGGTTCATTCATTTTATAGTCGTTTATTGCCTCAGCAAGTAACTCAATTGAATCAACTTTTTTTGCAGTAATTTTATAAGCCTTAGCAAGCATTATATAATCTATATCTTCTACATCAGTTTCAGCATATCTTTTATTTTGAAACATTTTTTGCCATTGTCTAACCATTCCTAGAGTATTATTATTAAACAATAATATTAAAAATGGAAGATTATATTTTTTAATTAATGACAATTCATTTGAATTCATTCGAAAACTACCATCGCCTGTAACTAATAATACTGCCCTATCAGGATTTCCTACTTTCACTCCTATTGCAGCACCTAAACCATATCCCATTGTTCCTAATCCACCAGAAGTAATAAAAGTATTAGTATAATTAAACTTCCAATATTGAGCAGTCCACATCTGATGTTGTCCGACATCAGTAACAACTATCGTATCTTTAGGTATTTTTTTTGAAACTTCATCTAATATATTTTCAGGATGAAATTTGTTTTTATTACTATCTTTAATCTGTCTAAATGACTCAATCTCTTTTATCCAATTATCATAATTAGGAGTAATCTTAATTTTTTTTAATAAATCTTCTAAAACTATCTTAGCATCACCAATTAATTTTATTTCAGAAAATACATTTTTATCTAATTCAGTTTTATCAATATCAATATGAATTATTTTAGCATCTTTTGCAAACTTTTTAGGATCTCCAATAACGCGATCACTAAATCTAGCACCAATTGCTATAATTAAATCCGAATTCATAATTGCTAAATTAGCTTCTGGAAACCCATGCATTCCAACTAATCCTAGAGAATTTTTATTTTCTCTCGGAAAACAACCTAATCCCATTAATGTATTTACAACAGGAATATTAAATCTATTTGAAAATTCAAATAATGCCTTTTCTGCTTTTGAATTTTTTATCCCACCACCTGCATAAATAATTGGTTTTTTTGAATGCTCAATCAATTCAACAATTCTATTAATCTTTTTACTATTAATTAATAATGTTTTATCATTTCTACTAAAATCAATATCAATATTTTTATACTCACAATTTTTAGTAAAAATATCTTTTGGAATATCAATTAAAACCGGACCTGGTCTTCCACTTTTAGCAATAGTATAACCTTCTTTAATAATTCCTTCTAAATCTTCAATGTTTTCAACTAAATAATTATGTTTAGTTATTGACATAGTAATTCCAGTAATATCTATTTCTTGAAATGAATCTTTTCCTAAAATACTAGAAGGTACTTGACCACAAATTACTAATAAAGGAACTGAATCCATATATGCAGTTGCTATACCAGTAATCGTATTTGTCGCTCCCGGTCCTGATGTAACAAAACAAACTCCAACTTTATCCGTTGTTCTTGCATATCCGTCAGCGGCATGTACTGCGCCTTGTTCATGGGAAGCCCTATAATGATTAAATATATCGCGTTGATGATAAAGTTCATCATATAAAGGAATAACAGCTCCTCCAGGATATCCAAAAATATCTTTAGTACCAAGTTCATTTAAAGCCCTTAATATTATCTTTCCTCCATTTAGCACCATAACCATTCCTCCTATATGCAAACAGCTCCTTTAGAAGCTGAAGATACAATTTTTCTATATTTTTTCAAATACCCTGTAACATTATTTTCTTTAATAACTAATGTTTCTCTTCTTTTACTAAGAACTGCTTCATCAACTAATAAATTAATTGTTCCTTTTTCAATATCAATCTCTATTAAATCATTCTCTTTAACTAAAGCAATCATACCACCATCATATGCTTCAGGAGAAATATGGCCAACAGCCGCACCCTTAGTTCCACCTGAAAATCTTCCGTCAGTAATTAATGCTACCGAATCATCAAGTCCCATACCAGAAAGTGTTGATGTAGGCATTAACATTTCTCTCATCCCCGGCCCACCTTTTGGGCCTTCATATCTTATTACTATTACATCACCTTTAGTAATCTTATTATTTAATATTGCATCTACACATTCTTCCTCAGAATCAAATACTTTTGCAGGTCCTTTAGAATAGAGCATATTTTTACTCACAGCCGATTTTTTTACAACACATCCTTCATTTGCAATATTACCCCATAATATTTTTAATCCACCCGTTTCTGAATAAGCTTTATCTACTGGTTTTATAACGTTTTTATTATAAATCATTTTATTTTTAATTCTTTCTTCTACTGAAAAACCATCTACTGTCATACAGTTAAGATTAATTAAACCTTTATTAGTTAATTCATTCATAACAGCACTAATTCCTCCAGCATGATGCAAATCTTGCATATGATATGGTCCTGCTGGAGAAAGTTTACATAAATTTGGAACTTTCAAACTAAATTCATTAAATATATCTAAATTAATATGGACCCCTACTTCTTCAGCAACAGCCATTAAATGAAGTACAGTATTAGTAGAACATCCTAAGGCCATATCTACTACTAAAGAATTATAAAAAGCTTCTTTTGTCATAATATCACTCGGTCTAATATCTGCTTCTAATAAATCCATAACTTTCATTCCTGCTTTTTTTGCTAATAATTTTCTTTCAGAATAAACAGCTGGTATTGTTGCATTACCTTCTAATCCCATCCCAATAACTTCAGTCATACAATTCATAGAATTTGCAGTAAACATTCCCGCACAAGAACCGCATGTTGGACATGCTGTATCTTCAAGATGCTTAAGTTCAAATTTTGTCATTGAATTATTTTGATATTTACCAACGCCTTCAAAAACTGTTGTTAAATCAGTATTTCCAACGCCTGCAAGCATTGGCCCACCACTTACTATCACCGTCGGAATATTTATCCTTCCAGCAGCCATTAAAGCTCCAGGAACTGTCTTATCACAATTTGGCACGATTACTAACCCATCAAGCCCATGAGCTTTTGTCATTATCTCTATTGAATCAGCAATTATTTCTCTACTCACTAATGAATATTTCATTCCTTCATGATTCATCGCTATACCATCACAGACTGCTATTGCAGGAAATTCTAATGGTGTTCCACCATTCATCAAAACTCCTCTTTTTACACCTTCAGTAATATCCTTTAAATGAACATGTCCTGGCACTATTTCATTAAAAAAATTAACAACACCAATTAATGGCCTATCTATCTCAAAATCTGTTAAACCTGAAGCTTTAAGTAAAGATCTATGAGGAGATTTATCAAACCCTTTTTTCATTATATTACTTTTCATTATTATCCTCTTTCAACCAACTCATCATTTTTCTTAAATCCTGTCCAACTTTAACAATATCATGATCAAGTTCATTAGCCTTTGATGAATTAAAAACAGGTCTATTTAATTTGTTTTCTAATAGCCAATCTCTAGCAAATTCACCTGATTGAATTTCAGATAAAACTTTTTTCATTTCCTTTTTAGTATCTGAATTAATTATTCTCTTACCTACCATATAATCACCATATTCAGCAGTATCACTAATAGAATATCTCATATTTTCAAATCCACCCTCATAAAATAAATCAACAATCAATTTCATTTCATGAAGACATTCAAAATATGCAATTTCCTTTTGATATCCTGCCTCAACTAGCGTTTCAAAACCTGTTTTAATTAATTGTGTAACACCACCGCAAAGAACTGCTTGCTCACCAAATAAATCAGTTTCTGTTTCTTCTTTAAAAGTAGTTTCTAAAACTCCTGCTCTTGTCGCTCCAATACCTTTTGCATATGCCATGGCAGTATTTCTACAATTTCCAGTAAAATCATTTTCTATTGCAATAAGTGCTGGTACACCTTTATTATCTTCATAAACTCTTCTTACTAAATGTCCAGGTCCCTTAGGAGCTACCATAAACACATCAATATCTTCTAATGGAGTTATTTGACCATATCGAATATTAAAACCATGAGCAAATGCTAATGCGTTCCCACTTTTTAAATTCGGCTCAATATCATTTTTATATACATCAGCTTGTAATTCATCTGGCACAAGCATCATTATTACATCAGCAAGTTTTGCCGCTTCAAAAGGAGTGTAAACTTCCAATCCATAATCAAGTGCTTTTTTTCTAGATTTACTACTTTCTCTAAGTCCAACTATTACATTTACTCCACTATCTTTTAAATTCATTGAGTGAGCATGTCCTTGTGAACCAAAGCCAATTATTGCTACTACTTTACCATTTAAAACTTCCAAATTTGCGTCACTATCATAATACATCTTCATTCTTTTTCCTCCATTAATCAATAATTTCTACTTTTTGTAAACAATATAGTTTTTCCAATATTTTTTTTGCATTCTTTGCTGTATCTCCATTTTCATCTTTAAGAGTAATAAAAATATCTGAATAATCATTTTTAATATCCTTTGAATATACATCTAATACATTAATACGCCTTCTTCTTAAAGTCCCCAATGTTCTAATCAACGTATCTAAACCATAATCCCCTTTTACATAAACTTGAGTATTCATTTTTTCCTCCTTTAATAAAAAAAAAGACTTTTCCCTCACTATAAAACATTATGTGTCTTATAGAGATGAAAAAATCTTTTCACGATACCACTCTATTTATAGGTAAAATACACCTATCTCCTCATTCGAATCAAACAATTCTAGCATTATTAACGAATGCAACCGACTAAATTTACTTTTTTTCAATTTAGCTACTCAGAGGTGATTTGTTACTATAGTATTATTATCAATTTGCACCAACCATTGACTCTCTTAAATAATTGACTATTTCACTTTCCTCTTCAAAGTATTTATTAATTATTAAATCTGATTATAAAACTTTAAAATGTAAAAGTCAACACTTATTTTGAATTTTCTGAAATTTCATTTATGCTATGGTTATTTATCTAATAATAATCTGTCCATAACAAAACCGTGTGAATTTTATTAATTTTTAAATCCTTCCCCTAAAACCTCATGTGTAGTTGATATCATAATAAATGCATTTCTATCAATTTCTATAACGATTTTTTTAACTTTTGCAACTTGTGCCCTATTTACAACACATAAAAGAACTTCTTTATCTTCTCTAGTATACATACCAGTTCCTTTTAGCGAAGTAACACCTCGTCCCAGTGTTTTTATTAAAGTTTGACTTATCTTTTCAGGTTCACTACTAACAATATAAAACATTTTTGAATAATCCAAACCTTCAACAATAAAATCCGCAACTTTCACAATAATGTAAAGTGTAATTATTGAGTAAAGTGAAGTTTCAATGCTTTTATTTACTATTCCTGCAATTGCTACAACGAATAAATCTACTAACATCATTAAATTAGGGATACTTATAAAATCAAAAAAATTATTTAATATTGCTCCTATTAAATCAGTTCCACCTGTAGTCCCACCAGCTCTAAAAACAAATCCTATCCCAGTTCCTGCTAAAATTCCACCAAAAACTGATGCAAGTAAAATATCATTCGTAACCATAACTCCTTGCAAAAAAGTTTCTATAAACATTAAAAAGAATGATAAACTTACGGTTCCATATGCTGTTTTAACGCTTGAATTTCCACCTAAAACAGCAACGCCTATTAAAAATATAGGAATATTTATTACAAGCATCATAATTGATATCTTATAACCAAATAATTTATTCAATACTACCGTAAGACCTGTTACTCCACCGGGAGCAATGGTATTAGGACTTAAAAACAAGAATATACCCATCGCAAGTAAAAATGTACCCATAGTAATACTAACGTACTCCATAAATATTTTAGTTTTTTCATTTTTCATAATTATTTAACCCACCTTCTACTTTATCATTAAATTTCTTTCTATTTCATATT
>JAYEHA010000004.1:0-7104 GCA_034659335.1 Bacillota bacterium | reverse complement strand
GTAAATAAATACTAATAATAAATGCCATAAAATAATTTGCCATTGCTACTGAATATTTATTTAAATTATAATTACTAGAAATTTTAAAACCTATTGCAATTGAACTTGAGCTTAATATTGCTAAAATCAAATAAAACATTATTCCCCCTATAATTCTTAATTATTATATCTTTTAAATATGTATTAATCAATTAAAATAGTTAAAGAAGGGTTGTTGATTTAAATTATGGCTATTTTAATTTGACATTAATTGATGTGTTTAAATCGTAAATCTACAATGAAAGAAATTGAAAAATTAAAAGAAACTGTTAAGACAACAAATTATCTAATGGGTAGTGAATTAAATATCTATTATGAGTAAAGGAGAAACCAATGGAAGAAATGGTTAAATTTAGATGTAAAAAATGTAAGAATGAAGAAAAAATACCAGCAGAAATAGTACATGAACTAGATTATTATGATAATGGAGATAAAAAATATCCACCACAATTTAAATGTAAAAAATGTGATGGACATATGATTCCAATAAAATATCAAAGTTTCCATGGAATATTATACACATGAGAAAATATAAAAACCAAGTTTAATATAATTGCCCGATGGGGCATTTTGTTCTTAACAATTCTTTTTTTCTAAATTATATCTGATGAATGTAATTATTACTCTCCAAATAAGAAAAGCTAAAATAAGTTTAAGTATAATAAGAATTACTGTTTTATAACCAAAATTCATTTTTTTCTCAAAAGTTTCTGTAATGTCATTCAGCAAAACATTATTGTTTACAGCGATGTTAGAAATTAAATCTACACTTGAAATTATTCGATCATTATATGTAATAATGAAATTACCTATTACTTCTTCTCTTTCAATTGGTAATTCTAAATTATTAATATTAATTTCAGTAGAAATTTTACTTAAATCATAGTCATCCTTTACTAAAATTTCAATATCTTCTTTTGCTAACGCTTTAATCTTTGATTTTTTAAAATTATTTAACTCTAACTCTTTAATAATTTCATTTTTTTGATAATATATTTTTTTATTTAATGCATACATACCATAGTCTATAAGTTTTCTAGAATCAGTATATATATTTCTTCCTGTTGATTTTAAAACGACTGAAATTAATTCTCTATCATTAACAATTGCAGAAGAGACAAGACAATTTTTTGCATCATCAGTATATCCAGTTTTCATACCATTTATAATATCATATTTAGCAAATATCTTTTTATTACGATAATCTAATAAATAATTATTATCTTCACTATATAAAAATTTATTTGAAGATTTCAAATATCTAGTTTCATCAACTTTGTTTGTTGGTGGAATAGAATATCGAGTTTTTGAAATAATAGATTTTATTATAGTATTATGATACGCTGCTTTTGATATTAGACTTAAATCATAAGCGGTAGTATAATGCTCTTTATTATTTAACCCATTTGGATTTACAAAATTTGAATTAATAGTTCCTAATTCAATAGCTTTTTCATTCATTACTTTAGCGAATTCTTCTATGCTACCAGAATAGTAAATTGCTAAAGCATCAGCAACATCATTAGCTGACTCAACCAAAAGAGCATTTAATAATTGTTCTACTGTAAAAATTTCGCCTTCTCTTATATAAATTCTACTTCCTTTAGTAAAAGGACTTTGTTTATCTATTGTAATTTCTTCATTCAAATTAATATTTTCAGCAATAATTAAAGCTGTTAAAAGTTTTGTTGTACTAGCAGGATATAATTTTGTACGAATGTTTTTTTCAAACAATATTTGTCCTGTATTAGCATTTATTAATATAGCTGCTTCAGATTCAATATCGTTAATTGAAATTTCATAATTATCTGTATCTGCTTCACTAAAAGAATAGATATTTATTGTCATAATTATTATTATAGATATTATTAATATTATAGTTTTTTTCAAATTATCACCTCGAATATATTATAACATAAATTTATCACAATTTTCATTGTAAAAGTAATAATAAATATATAAAATGTAATATAAGGAGGAATTATGAAAATTAAAATAAAAAATAAGGATAAAGTAATATTACTAATATTAGTGATTTTGTTAATCGTAACAAAAGTTGGTGTTTCTGTTAAACAAAATAACATTAAAGTTACCCTTGATAATTCAGAAGAGAATAGTGAAATTGAATTAGAAATTAAAGAGGTTTATAAAGTACATATTGATGGGGAAATTAAAAATCCCAATATTTATGAAGTTAATGAAGGGGACAGGTTAGATAGTCTTATACAAAAAGCAGGTGGTTTAACTGAAAATGCTGACATTTCAAGAATTAATTTAGCTAGAATACTTGAAGATGGATTAAAAATATTTATTCCAAGTATAATTGAAATTAAAATAGAGAATAATACCGAATTTACATTAACAGATTTTAACCAACTTGATAAAGAAGGTTTAATGGAAATTAATGGTATTGGAGAAGTTATTGCTTCAAAAATAATAGCATATAAAACTGAAAATGGTCCATTTGTTAAAATTAGCGATTTATTAAATGTAAATGGTATTGGAGAAAAGAAATTGGAATTAATTAAAAATATTGTTCATTAATATTTTAATTGTGATATAATATCATATTATTGGAGGTGTTAGTTATATGAACAAAGAAGTTAAATTAACACAATATACTGAAGCATCTGGTTGAGGTGCTAAAATAGGTCCTAAGACCTTATCGCAAGTTTTGCGAAATATACCAAAATTAAATTCAGATAAATTATTAGTAGGTTTTGATACTTCTGATGATGCTGCTGTTTATAAAATAACAGATGATAAAGCAATAATTCAAACATTAGATTTTTTTACTCCTGTTGTAAATGATGCTTATAATTATGGTCAAATTGCCGCTGCAAATGCATTAAGTGATATTTATGCTATGGGTGGTAAACCTACGTTGGCATTAAACATTGTTGGATTTCCAAGTTGTTTACCTGATGAAATCTTAGAAAGAATATTATTAGGTGGCGCAGATAAAGTAATTGAAGCTGGTGCTATACTTGTAGGTGGGCATTCAGTAGATGATGATGAACCTAAATACGGATTATCTGTTACAGGTGAAATTCATCCTAACAATATTATTAGCAATTCTAATCTAAAAGAGGGTGATGTTTTAGTATTAACTAAGCCGTTAGGAGTAGGTATTCTTTTAACTGCTTTAAAAGCTGATTTACTTGAAGATGATGAAATAGAAAAACTTGTATTAACTACTGCTTCATTAAATAATATTGCAGGTGATGCTATGGTAAAATTTAATGTTAATAGTGGTACTGATGTAACAGGCTTTGGTCTGCTTGGTCATTTATATGAAATGGCAAAAGGTAGTGGAAAATCTGTAATAGTAAACAGTAATAATATAAAAATTCTTGATGGTGCTATTGATAATGCTGAAATTGGAATTATTCCTGCAGCAGCATATAACAACAGAGAATTTGTTTCACCTTTTGTTGAATTTGAAAATGTCTTAGAAGTAACTAAAGATATTTTATTTGATCCGCAAACTTCAGGTGGATTACTAATGTCATTACCTAAAGAAAAATTAACTGATTTATTAAATTATTTTGATGATAATTTAAAAACAGAATATAGTGTAATTGGTGAAGTTATGAGTAAAAAAGAAAATTATATTTATGTTAAATAGAAAGCATTTGCTTTCTATTTTTATATCTGTAAATTTATGATATAATGTTATCGGAGAAAACAAGGAGGCTTTATGGATAAAGCAAAATTATATAGAGAAATACCAAAAGTTGACCAAATTCTATTTGATAAAAAAATTATTGATCATTTAAAAAACATTCCTTTAAATATCTTGAAATTTTCTATTGATAAAATTCTTAATAATATAAGAAATGAAATTAAAAATTTAAATGATAATGAAGTAATAAATTATAAATTAAAATTTGATACTATTATTGATAAAATCATTTCTGATTCTACTAACTTTTATTCTATGAATTTAAAAAAAGTAATCAATGGTACCGGAATAGTAATACATACTAATTTAGGTAGATCATGTATAAATGAAGAAATAGCAAAAGAAATATATAAAATTGCCTCAAACTATTCTAATCTTGAATTTGATTTAGAAACCGGTAAAAGAGGCCATAGATATACTCATGTTGAAGATATAATATGTCTTTTAACAGGTGCTGAAAGCGCATTAGTTGTTAATAATAATGCAGCAGCAGTAATGCTAGTTTTAGATACTTTAGCTAAGGGAAAAGAAGCAATAGTTTCTCGAGGTGAATTAGTTGAAATTGGTGGTTCGTTTCGTATTCCTGATGTAATGGAGCGAAGCGGAACAATTTTAAAAGAAGTTGGTACTACAAATAAAACTCATTTAAGAGATTATGAACATGCAATTAGTAGTGAAACTGGAATGTTATTAAAAGTACATACAAGTAATTATAGAATTTTAGGATTTACTGAATCTGTAAATAGAGAAGATTTAGTAACACTTGGAAAAGATAATAATATACCTGTATATGAAGATTTAGGTAGTGGATTACTATTTGACTTTTCAAATTATTTTTCAATGACTGAACCAACTATAAAAGATGTTGTCAGTTCTGGTGTTGATATTGTTTCATTCTCAGGTGATAAAATGCTTGGTGGTCCTCAAACAGGAATTATCATTGGGAAAAAAGAATATATTGAAAAAATGAAATATAATCAATTAACTAGAGCCCTAAGAGTAGATAAAATGACTTTAGCAGCACTTGAAATAACATTAAGACAATATTTTGATAAAAATTTTACTATTGAAAATATACCTACTATAAAAAATATAATTATAGATAGTAATCAAATAAAGAAAAAAGCAGATATATTATTTAGTTTATTAGCTGAAATAGATAAACTTAATTTAGAGATTATTAAAGATACTTCACAGGTTGGCGGGGGTTCAATGCCATTAACTGAATTTGAAACATATGCTTTAAGTATTTCAATAGATAAAATTTCACCTAATAATTTAGCAAAATCTTTAAGAATATGTAATTTCCCGATTGTGGGAAGGATAAAGAATGAATCCTTTTTACTAGATTTAAGAACAATAGATGAATTAGATTTTAACAGTATTAAATCCGCTTTTTTAGAAATATTGTCTGGAGGTGAAAATGTCTAATTTTATTATTGGAACTGCTGGCCATATTGATCATGGAAAAAGTGCATTAGTTAAAGCTTTAACAAATATTGAAACAGATAGATTTCAGGAAGAGAAAGATAGAGGAATTACTATTGATTTAGGGTTTGCATATTTAGATCTGCCAGATGGAAATAAAATTGGAATTATTGATGTACCTGGTCATGAAAAATTCATTAAAAATATGTTAGCTGGTATAAGTGGTGTCGATTTAGTTTTATTAATTGTTGCTGCAGATGAATCAATAATGCCACAAACAAAAGAACATATAGATATTTTACGTTATCTCGATATTAATGATGGAATTATATGTATTACTAAAAAAGATTTAGTAGAAGAAGATTTCTTAGAGTTAGTTAAAGAAGATATTAAAGATTATGTTAAAGGTACAATATTTGAAAATGCAATTATCGTTGAAACATCTACTAAAACTTTAGCAGGAATTGAAAAGTTAAAAGAAATAATATATGAAAAATATAAAAATAAAAAAATTATTAATAGTAATACTGATTTTAGAATGCCAATTGATAGAGCGTTTTCAATTAAAGGTTTAGGAACAATAATAACAGGTACTTTAATAGAAGGAATGATTAATAAAAATGATGAAATAGAAATTTTTCCAAGTAATAAACTTTCTAAAGCAAGAGGAATACAAGTTCATAACGAAGATGTTTTAGTTGCACATGCTGGTCAAAGAGTTGCTGTAAATATTCCTGGTATCGATAAAAAAGATATTAATCGTGGTGACATTATTGCACCTAAAAATGCTTATATTGAAACAGATTTAATAGATGTAGAATTTAGCACTTTAAAAACTACTAAAAGAATTATTGAAAATAACACTAGACTTCGATTATATGTTGGGACAACAGAAGTTATGTGTAGGATAAATATTTTAAATAAAGAAAATATAATGCCAGGCGAATCAGTATTTGCACAGCTAAAATTAGAAAATAAAATAGTATGCAAATATAATGATAAATTTGTAATTCGTTTTTACTCTCCGCTTGAAACTATTGGCGGAGGTAAAATATTAAAATCTAAAACGTCTTATCATAAACGTTTTAGGGAAAATATTATAAATGAATTAAAAATTCTTAATAGTGGAGATAGTTATAAAATTTTAGAGAATTTTCTTTATAATAATTTTTCTTCTAAAAATAATATAGAAAATATTATTAAAGAAATTGGTTTAACTTTTGATAAAGTCACTCCGGAAATCGAAAAGTTAATTACTAATAAAAAAATTGTTTTAATAAAAAATGTATATTATTCTTTAAGTCATTTTGGTGAATTAGAAAGTAAAATGATTGATTTCTTAAATAAGTATCATTTGAATAATTCATTATCGAGTGGTGTTAATAAAGAAGAGATAAGAAAAAAAATATTTAATAATTTGGAGAAAACACATTTTGATATATTATTATTACAATCAATAAATAATAATATAATAAAATTAAAAAAATCAATAATTTCACTAAAAGATTTTAAAATTGTGTATTCAACTAAAGAAAAAGATATTTATAATAAAATTACTAATTATTATTATGATATTAAATTCAAACCACTTAATTTAAATGAAGTATTTAATAATTTAAAAATTACTAAAGATTACGAAAAGATTTATACTAATCTAGTTGATGAAAATATTTTAGTAAGAATTACGCAATCAATTACAATTCATAATGAACATATTGAAACTTCTAAAAAATTATTAATTGAATATTTAAATGATAATAAAGAAATTTCATTAGGAGAATTTAGAGATCTTATTCATTCATCAAGAAAGATTGTTATGCCATTATTAGAATATTTTGATTCTATTAATATAACAGAAAGAAATGAAAATATTAGGAGATTAAAAAAAGGAGTTATTAAAAATGACAAATAAATTATTAATAGTTGATGACGAAGAAATATTACTTAAAGGT
>JAYEHA010000003.1:0-7114 GCA_034659335.1 Bacillota bacterium | reverse complement strand
CCATAATTAAAGACATTATCAATATAAAAACAGTTATTACTATAAATATCATAATACACCTTCTTTTTCATTCTAATATTTTATATTTATGAAAAAATTGATAAAGGAATTCTAATTCCATTTTCTTTCAATTTATTTACACTCTTAGGAATAATTCCTGAATACTCAAAATTCCCATTAACTTTACCTGTATTTGATAAATTTTGCCTTTGGAATTTAAATACATCTTGTAAAACAATAACATCGTTTTCCATACCATGAACCTCAGTAATATTTGTAATCTTTCTGCTTCCATCTTGCATTCTTGATTGTTGAATAATAATATCAATAGCAGAAGAAATTTGATTTCTTATTGCTTTAATAGGCAAATTCATACCAGACATTAAAACCATAGTTTCTAACCTTGATAACATGTCTCTAGGAGAATTTGCATGTCCAGTTGTTAATGAACCATCATGCCCTGTATTCATTGCTTGTAACATATCTAAAGCTTCACCGCCTCTTACTTCACCAATAACAATTCTATCAGGTCTCATTCTTAATGAGTTTTTTACTAAATCTCTAATTGTTACCTCACCAGTCCCTTCAATATTAGCGGGCCTTGTTTCTAACCTAACTACATGGGTTTGTGATAACTTTAATTCTGCAGCATCTTCAATCGTAATAATTCTATCTTCATCAGGAATATATCCCGATAATACATTTAAAGTAGTAGTTTTTCCACTTCCAGTTCCACCTGATACTACAATATTTAACTTTCCAACAATACAATACTCTATAAATTCAGCCATTTTAGCATTTAAAGTTCCAAATTTTATAAGATCTTCTACTAAAAATGGATCCTCAGAAAATTTTCTAATAGTTAATGATGGCCCATCAATTGCTAAAGGAGGAATTATAGCATTTACTCTTGAGCCATCAATTAATCGTGCATCTACCATTGGTGATGATTCATCAATACGACGCCCAATAGGTTCAACTATTTTTTTTATAACATGATATACATGATCATCATTTTTAAATTTTACATCTGTTAAAACTAACTTCCCATTTTTTTCAATATATACTTGATCCGGACCATTTACCATAACTTCATTAATATCTGGATCTTTTAACAAAGATGTTATTGGACCAAATCCAACAATTTCATCCATAAGTTCATTAATTAACCTTTCCTTTTGAATTCTTGTAATATTTAATGATTCTTTCTCTACTGATTCTAAAATAACTTTTTTTATTTTATCATTATCCTTAGAGTAATCATTATCCATTTTAGTGAAATCAATATCTATATTTTTAATTACACTATTTTGAACTTTTATTTTTATCTTTTGATAAGGATCATCTTTTATAGTTTTCACTTCATCAAATACTTTACCTGTATTCGTTTTAAGTCTATTATTTAATGACATATCATCACCTTCTAATTATTTAACTCTACTAAATTTATTAATGCTTTTTCAAATTTACTTTTTGAAAATAACTTTATTGTATCTATTGGTTTTCCAGTATTTATAGAATTTTCAATTATTTTTCTATCTTCTGGTAATGTAAAAAATATTGGGAAATTTATATATTTCTTTAAGTCATTTTCTAAAATGTCGCTATTTTTTTCATACTTATTAACGATTACTTTAATTTTTTCTTCACTATATTCTAATGATTTCATAACATCAATTCCAATTTTAGTATTTTTAACACCCATTAAATTTGCTGTTGTAACTAAAAATATTTCATCACATATATCTAAAAACGATAGTGTACTATTATTAAAATTTGTTCCTAAGTCAATAATTATATAATCATAATTTTTTTTAACTAATTCTAATATCTTAATAATATTTTCTTCTGTAATTGATTCAGCATTTTCCGGTCTTTTAGGGGCTAATAACACATCAATTTTATACTTTGTTTTTATTATATATTCTTTTAAAAATTCAAATGAATCAAGAGCCATATCTTCTATTACATTATAGATTGTCTTTATCGGTTTTTCATCTGCCAAAATAGCAATATCTCCAAATAATAAATCTCCATCAATTAAAAGAACTTTTTTCTTTTTAATAGTAGCTAATTTTATTGCATAATTAAAAGCTAATACTGATTTCCCTACTCCACCTTTAGCAGAAAAAAACGAAATAATTTTAGCATCATTTATTTTTTTATTAATAATTTCAATATTATTTCTTCTTTCTTTATGAAGTTTAATAGTCTTATTTACAGTATCTACAAGTTCTTCAATACTAAATGGCTTAAAAATATATTCTTTTGCTCCTGAGAGCATAGCTTTTTTTAAATACTCCGTTCCACCTTGTACAGACATTATAATTACTATAACATTTGGACATTGTTTACTAATTTCTTCAGTAGCTTCAAGCCCATTAATAATTGGCATATTTATATCCATTAATACCACATCGGGTTTTAATTCTTTAGTTTTTTTAATTGCAATTTCCCCATTAATAGCTTCACCTATTACTTCAAAATTGTCTACCATATTTGTAATTTTGATAATTGCATTTCTAGTAACGTCACTATCATCAGCCACTAATATTCTAATATGATTACTCACCAAATCACCTCTACTCAGAAACTACAGGAATTTTCAAAGTTTCTCCTGAAACAATTACATTATTATTTCCAATATTATTTGCCTCTTTAATTAATACATATTTAGTTTCATCATTATAAAATTCTCTTGCAATATTCATTAATGTATCCCCGTATTTCACTATATAAGTTTCATACTCTTTTACATTACTCACTTCTTCGTTTATATCGCTAGTTTCTTCCTCGTCCATTTTTATTTTCAACCATTCTTTATCAATATCTCTTTCTAATAATAACTCTTTCCAAACTTCTCCATCAGTGACTACAGTTTCATTATCATCTATTGGTCTTAAAGCTAATTTAAGAGAACCAATATTTTCACTCAATATAATTTTTTCAATATCTTTAACATTAACTGCTAATGTAATCGCATATTGATCTAAAGTTTTTTCCAAATCATCATAATTTCTAGATTGTTCCTGCCTAATTGCAAGAATTTTAATTTTTTGTAATAATAATTTTGTAATATCTTCTCTAACAATTGTCTCTTTATAAATTTTTTCTGGAAGATAAACAAAAATATCAACTAAATCACCTGGCTTCATTAAATCAGCAACAGCACGATATTGAGTTACACTTATGCTTACTGCTCTTTCACCTTTTTTAAGCTTTGTAATTAATTTAGTTTCATCTTTAGAAATTAATCTTTCTTTAGCAAATCCCTCACCTTTTATTATATTTGAATATGCAAATTTATTGATAATTTCCTCTTTTTCAGTAATATAAATAGAAACATCAAAATCTTCTGGAACATTTATTGTTTCTATCATTTCATTAACAATTTTAGTATTCTCTTCAATATCTACTTTTGCAACATACAATTCTTTTAATTTTATTTCTTCCACCTTTTGACTTTCTTTATTAGCATCTAAATATTTATAAACACTAAATGACACTAAACCAGCAAATATTAAAGATATTATTAATAATAAAACTCCTAAATTTTTCATTTTTCACCTTCTTTATTCAACTAATGTAGCAGAATAAGCACCATAATCAAGTTGTGCATCACCTGAAACACCCGAAATAACTCGTTTAACAAATCTTCCAGTTATATTTGTCTGACCCGCTTGATTACCAATATCTTCAACAAAAAATTGTGCAAATCCAACTATGATTACAACTCCTCTACCTTCTAAATCCATCGTATTTACAATTGGAACCAGCCATAATCTTTTTGAATCTTCTGAAAAATTATCAAATGTACTATAATCATCACTCATTGATTGCCTTAATGGATTTATTACCGATGCCATATTCCCTGGTTCAGTTGAAATCTCATCTCCAACTTCTAAAGTTCCTGAATAACCATATATAGCATTATAACGAAACACACATGCACCGTGTCCGCCAAATGCCAAGGCACCAAAATTACCTGTTAATAATGTTCCATTCGCTCCCGATTTTAATACTATCTCATCACCATAGATTAACTCTCTATCTGCAACACCAAATGGCTTAATACCACCAGTAACTTTATATACCGGCCTAATAGAAACCTTCGCTGATGCTTTAATTTCTGTTGTATCTATATTAAAAACCTTCATAAATCTATTTTCCACATCTCTTACAGACTCTAATTTTATTGAAGTATTATTATCT
Organism: Bacillota bacterium; assembly: GCA_034659335.1. GTDB lineage: Bacteria > Bacillota > Clostridia > Peptostreptococcales > Acidaminobacteraceae > HSG29. Next base: position 2,902 of record JAYEHA010000003.1, on the reverse strand, counting down.
GAAAATGTAATTATTACATCCAACGGATCAACTCCATTTTTTACTAAATATTCATTAGCAGTTTCTCTTGCTGTATAAACATCATCTAAATCTTGTGCTGCTGCAAGTGTTGCTGCATCAATAGCATTAGTTAATTCTAAATCTTTTATTACACTATAACCATAGTCTGTAGCAAGTCCTACAAATCCGATAAGTAAACTTAATATAATAACAAAAATTACTGAAATAGACCCTTTATTATTATTCATATCTCCCACCTACTCAATTCTCATCGCGGATTTTCCACTTACAACAACACTATCTCCAATAATATTTGAAATTAATGGAGTATTTATATCTACAGAATAATTAATAGTTATAACAATATTATCACCATTAGTTCTATCCGCTTCTTGTGGTACAATTGTATAACTTAAATTTAAATCATCTAAAGAACTTGTTCCACTATCGATTTCACTTATTACATCTACATCTGAATTAGACACCGACCCTATTCTAGCAGCATTTCTTGCAGCATTTTCTAATATAAACTTTGTATTTAATACTCTTGAGGTGTCAAACATTGCAATTAGTAATATTAAAAATATTGGTAATATTAATGTAAATTCAACCATTGATTGCCCTTTATTATTAAATAGTTTACTCATACTTTCACCTCTTTTAAAAAGGGCCATAAAGGCCCCTTTAAAATAATTAATACATTTTAGATTGCATTTATTAACTCTTGGAATTTCGCTTGAATTGTTGTTCCAAAGACAGTTACTACTCCAATTAATACAAGTGCAACAAAACCAATAATTAATACATACTCTACCATACCCTGACCTTCTTCATTTCCTAAATAATAGCTTAAATAAGTTTTAAAATAATTTAACATAACTCTCCTCCTATAATCTAATTATCTTTCCTAAAATATCTTATCTGATTTGTTAATACTATATTACTGCTAAAACAACTATTTGTATAAAGGAATAAGTCATAATTATATAGGACTAAAGTCACATAATAATAACAAAAAGAATAATAACATATTTTTGTTATTATTCTTCAATGTATTTTTCAATATCATTTTCTATCGCAAATAAAGTAGCTTTTACTCTATTATTAACTCCTATTTTACTATATATACTCGTAACATAATTTTTAACTGTTTTTTCACTAATAAATATTTCCTTTGAAATTTCATTATTCGTATAACCACTTGATAAATAATACAAAACTTCTTTTTCTCTTGAAGTCAAATCACAAAATTTACTTTTCTTATCTTCATTACTATGTTTATATATATCTACTAAAAATTTAACTAATCGTTTATCAATATATGTTTCATCATCTAAAATATTAAGGAGTATACTACTCATTTTACTTGGATCAGAATCTTTTAAAATATACCCATCAGCCCCTAATTCTAAAGCATTTATAAGTGATTTCTTATCATCATCAATTGTAAGTAAAATCACCTTCATATTACATTTCTCTTCTCGAATTTTTTTTAATGCATCAAGCCCTGACATAATCGGCATATTTATATCTAAAATCATAAGATCTGGTTTTAATACTTTAGATAATTCAACTGCCTCATTACCATTAGAAGCTTCTCCCACTATCATAAATTCTTCACTTAATTCTAAAAGTTTTTTTATACCTTCTCTAATTAATTTGTGATCATCTGCAATAACAATTCTATATTTCACTTAAAATCACATCCTTATTAATTGGAATTTTAATACTATATTCTGTTCCATATTTCTTACTACTATTTATATGAATTTCACCCATAATTTCTTCAACTCTGTTTATGATTCCAATTAGCCCATAATTAGTACTTTCTTTCTTAACTTTCTTTAAAGTTTTTTCTACATTAAAGCCTATTCCATCATCTTTAATTACTAACTTTAAATAAACAGATCCGAATGCTATTTTAATATCAACATTATTAGCATTAGAATGCTTTTTAATATTATTTAAAATTTCTTGCATAATCCGAAATAAAGTAAGTTCAATAAATTTATCTAATTCATTTTCAATATTATTCGCCCTAAATTTAACATTTATATTTTCTTTTTCTTTAAATATTTCAGCCATTTTTTTCAATGTAGGTAATAATCCAATATCATCAATAGACATAGGCCTCAAATCATAAATGATTGTTCGAATTTCATCTAAAGTCTCTCTAACAGCACTTTTTAAATTCTCAATTTCATCTAATCCTTTATCAATATCTGATTTAATAACATTACTACAAATTTCCGCTTGAAAAACAATACTTGCAATTGATTGAGCAGGGCCATCATGTATTTCTCTTGAAATTCTTTTTTTCTCTTGTTCCCTTGCCTCCAACATTTTTATCGCAATATTAATTCTTTCTTCCTTAGAAATAGAATTATCAAATGCATTTTCAAAAGAATTTTGAGAAAGATAATCAAAAGCAACATTAATCTTATTTATTAAAGTTTCCCCATTTTCTAAAATCTTTTTTAAACTTATAAGATTTCTCTCAAGTTCATTTCTTTGTTCTATCAATTGTCGTTCAGCGAATTTTTTTTCTTGATACTTTAACCGTATTATATTTGCTTTTTCATATGCATTTTTAATATCTGACTCTTTAAATTTTTTTAAATCTTTACTAACTCTCATTAATCTAGTTCGTGCTAACTGATCCTTATTTCTATATTCTTCTACCTCTTTAATGGCAATATTCGTTTTAATTTTAATTTTATTTAGCTTTTCTTTTATTCCTTCTAATTCATTTTTTACATGACTTACAATATTAAAAACATCATCTTTACTCGATTCTATCGAAGAAAGAGTTTTACTAATAATATCTTTTAAAACAATTTTATCATTAAAATTATCCATATGTCACATCCTACTATTTACAATGCTTATTATTATACATTAA
>JAYEHA010000002.1:0-7118 GCA_034659335.1 Bacillota bacterium | reverse complement strand
ATATTTTTAAGGTGATGAATATAATTAATAAAGTAGAAGTGGATGCACCAATTAAAATGGGTGATGTGGTAATTGAAAATATTTTAAATTTAGGTATAAATATTGTTGCAACAAGGAGTATTAAAAGTGTAATCTAGGAGGAAATATGGCGCTTATTCGCAGCTTACCGTTAAATAATATTGAAGATAATAATATTGAAAATATAGTTGATTCTATTAAATATGGTATTTGTATTATAGATAATAAAAATTATGTTAGCTATATTAATAAATATTTTACTAAATTATTAAATATTTCGAAGCAGGAAATAATTAATAGAAAAGTTTTTAAAATAATTAATAACAGCATTATATATGAGTCAATAAAATCAAAAGTTAATAAATTTGGATTTTTTCAAAATAGTGATGGTAAAATGCTTAAAATAAGCACTAATATAATATATGATGATAATGAATTATATAATGGAATTGTGTTGGTATATTCTGAAGAAGAAAATAAAAATATCAATAATATTATTGCAATAAAAAAAGATGATATTACAAATCCATATCCTGCAATAAAGAGTAAGGATTCTAGGTTTATACGTGAGCTTAAGAAAGCTTATAAAGCATCAAAGAGTAATGCAAATATACTTATAACTGGAGAAAGTGGAACTGGAAAAGAAATAATTGCAAATGAAATTCATAATTCGAGTAAGAGATCGGCTGAAAAATTTGTTGCGGTAAATTGTGGGGCAATACCTGAAAATCTTTTAGAGTCATATTTATTTGGGCATAAAAAAGGTGCCTTCACAGGTGCGATAAATGATAAAATTGGGTAATTTGAATATGCAAATGGGGGAACATTATTCTTGGATGAAATTGGTGAATTGCCTTTAAATATGCAAGTGAAATTACTTAGAGTTATTCAAGAAAGAAAGATTTCAAAGATTGGTTGTAATAGACTTATTGATATTGATATAAGAATTATTGCAGCGACTAATAATAATTTAGAAAGTATGATTGAAGAAAATAAATTTAGAAAAGATTTATATTATAGATTAAATGTAATTCCGATTAATTTGATTCCACTTAGACAGAGATGTGGGGATATTCAAATACTAATAGAATATTTTAAAAATGAATATCTAGAAATTAATAATATTAAAGATATAGAAATTTCAGATGTTGCTCTTAAAGCATTAAATGAATACGAATGGCCAGGTAATATTCGTGAGTTAAAGAATATAGTTGAGCGTCTTATTGTATTAATGGAAGAAAATTATATTGATTATTATGATTTGCCATCAACTATTACAAATTATTATAATGAAATAAATCATAAGAAAGCAGATTACTTAATAAATTATAATAAAAATGGTGATATTGAAACTTTTGATATTTATGAAAAAGAAATATACAAATTAGCATATGAAAGATATGGAACGTTTAATGCAACTGGAAAAGCATTAGGTGTTACTCATAAAACTGTTGCTAGTAAGTTAAGAAAATATAAATTAATTTAGTATAAAAAAGCACTTTATTTCAAGTGCTTTTTTAATGTTCAAAAAAGATATATGTAAATGGTATACAAATGTTTATTAAAAGTTTCTGAAAATTCGGAAAAATTTGTTATAATATATATAATATTAAAGTTTAGGAATGAGGTTAAAATGATAATACATGGATTGATTGTAGCAGCAGGGTTATCCTCTAGAGCTAAAGGTTATAAAATGACATATAAATTTTCTGATTTAACATTAATTGAAAGATCTGTATTATCATTTAAACCATTTTGTGAAAAGGTATATGTTGTGGTTGGCTTTAATCATATACTTATTAGAGATATTTTAAAAAAATACGATTTTGTTGAAATTCTTCATAATAAAAATTATAAAGAAGGGATGTTTAATTCGGTAAAATTGGGTATAAGTAATATGAAATGCGATAAACTTCTTTTTATGCCGGGAGATTATCCAAGTATTAAAAAAAGCACGATAGAGGATTTATTATTAGTAGAGGGTGATGTTGTTATACCAAGTTATAACTTTCATGCAGGGCATCCAATAGTAATTGATGGCAAATTATTAAGTGAAATTACAGAAAATTTGAAATTTTCAACATTAAAAGATTTTGTTAAAAGCAAAGAGGTTCAATATGTAAATGTAAGTGATAAAGGTGTATTAATAGATATTGATACACTTGAGGATTATAAAAATGTATTGGAGAGTTTAAAAAATGAGAATTAATACTAGACAGATTAGGACTGATGGCAAAGAAAAAATACGTGGTGAAAATATGTATTTAGAAGATTTGTATTTTGAAGATTTATATTATGCAAGGACGTTAAGAAGTGAAATAAGTAGAGGGATGATTAAAGAAATAATATATCCAACAATTCCTAATGGTTATTATATTATTGACAAAGACGATGTTTTAATTAATGAAGTAAAAATGATAGATGTAGATATGCCGGTATTTGCAAAAAAAAGAGTTAACTATATTGGTGAACCTATTTCATTAATAGTTGGTAAAAATAAAGATGTAATTATAAATATTCTTAATAATACTAAAGTAGTATATGAAAAGTTAGATTCTGTTTATTCTATGGAAGAAGCAAAGGCTAATAATGTACAAATTATTGATAAAGAAAATAATGAATTTGTAAGTCATGAATTTTCAACTGGTGATATTAATAGTCTTATAGATTGTGAAAAATTTGAAAATGTATACGAAACAACATATCAAGAACAATTATATATGGAAAAACAAGGTGTAGTTGGAGATTATAAAGATGGAGAACTTATAATTTATGGATCAATGCAATGCCCATATTATGTAAAAAATGCTTTAATGCATTCTACAGGTTTTAATGAAGTGACTACAAGAGTTATTCAAACTGATACTGGTGGTGCTTTTGGTGGGAAAGAAGAATATCCATCATTATTAGCTTGTCAAATTGCAGCGGCAACTTTAAAAATAAAAAAACCTGTAAGATTAGTATTTGATAGACGAGAAGATATTATGTATACAACTAAAAGACATCCTTCAAAAATATATGTAAAAAGTTACGTTAAAAATAAAAAAATTGTTGGATTAGAAATTGATGTTGCTTTAGATGCTGGGCCTTATATAGGGTTATCCGATGTTGTTTTACAAAGAGCGCTATTTACTTTAAATGGTGCATATCAGGTAGAAAATGTCAATGTTAAGGGGATTGTATATGCAACAAACAATGTGTTTACTGGTGCGTTTAGAGGTTTTGGTGCACCGCAAACTATGTTTGCTATTGAGCAACATTTTAATCAAGTTGCAAAAAAATTAGAGATTGATCCTTTTGATTTTAAAAGAGCACATTTCGTTAATCAAGGAGAAAAAACTGTAACTAATGGAGTTTATGTTGAAGAAATTAAACTTAGAGAAATAGCAGATAAATTAGAAAAATTATCAAATTATAAAGAAAAAATGAAAAAAGAAGATTCTAATGACAGTTATTATGGAATTGGCGTATCTTTTGTTCCTCATGGTGGTGGATTTACTGGCGACGGAGAAGCAGAACATATTAAAGCAAAAATAAAATTAAGAAAAAATAAGGATAATACAGTTGATATTTTAATTGCAAATGTTGAGATGGGACAAGGTGCAAAGACTGCTTTATCTAAAATAGTAGCATCTGTAATAGATATTAATATTGAAGATGTTAATTATAATAATCCTGATACAAAGTATGTTCCAGATTCTGGGCCAACTGTAGCTTCAAGAACTACAATGATAGTAGGAAGACTTCTTTATAGAGCTGCAATTAAAGTAAAAGAAAGGTTTAATGAAGAAGAGTTTATAATAGAAGAAAATTTTGAAGCGCCAGATTATTTAGTTTGGGATGCAGATACATTTCAAGGTAATGCATATATGTCTTATTCTTGGTCGGGAGTAGTTGCGGAAGTTGAAGTAGATAAAATAACGTATGATATAACTGTTACAAAATTATATGGAGTTTATGATATAGGATATCCAATAGATATTAAGCTTGTAGAAGGACAAATTTATGGCGGAATGATACAAGGAATGGGTATGGGGATGATGGAAAATATGACTAGTAAAAATGGAAGAATTGAACAAAATAATTTTGAAGCTTATTCAGTTCCAACAATAATGGATATACCTAAAATGGAATTTGATCTTGTTATTAATGAATTTGATGATGGTCCATTTGGTGCTAAAGGTGTTGGTGAACTTACTTTAGTAGGGATTCCACCTGCAATTGCAAGCGCTATTGAAAATGCAGTGGGTAAGGATTTTTATAAGGTACCTGTAACACCAGAATACATTTTGGAGGTAAAAGAAAATGCATAAAGAGATTAAATTTAAATTAAATGGTAAAGATGTGGTAATAGAAACAGATCCTGTTAGAAGATTATTAGATGTATTAAGAGAAGATTTTAAATTGACAGGTGTAAAAGAAGGGTGTTCAGAAGGAGAATGTGGTGCTTGTGTAGTTTTTATAAATGACATTTTAGTGAATTCATGCATGGTTCCAATGGCAAATGTTATTAATAAAAAAGTGATGACTATTGAGGGATTTAAAGAAACGAAAGAATTTGAAGTTATTGAAAAAGCATTTTTAGAGGCTGGTGCTGTTCAATGTGGATTTTGTACACCAGGTATGATTTTAGCAACAGAAAATTTATTGAGAAATATTGGAAATCCTTCTGTTGAAGAGATTAAAGAGGGTTTATCAGGGCATATTTGTAGGTGTACTGGTTATCAAGCTATCATAGATGCTGTACAGCTTGCTGTAAAAGAGGGAGGCGGTTTATGGAAGTCAAAAGTTATATCCCTATAGATTTAGACGATTGTTTAAATGAACTTATAAATGAAGATTATTGGTTATTTGCTGGTGGAACTGATTTAATGATTAGAAAAAGGCAATGGCATGGAGCAAGCAGAAAATTTATACGACCTGTTATGTTTATTAATGATTTAGAGGAATTAAATGGAATCGAATCAGATGATGATTATATATATATAAAAACTTGTAGTTCATTATTTGATGTTTATAATCATAAGGAAATACCTGAAATTTTAAAGATGGCTATAATTACAATGGCTAATCCAGAAATTAGAAATATGGCGACCATTGGCGGGAATGTTGCAAATGCTGCTAAAGTAGGTGATACATTACCGGTTTTGTTTTTATTAGATGCAAAAATTGAGTTAAGAAGTAAAAATGATAAAAGATTGGAAAAAATTTCTGATTTTATTAAAGGAAAGTATGAAACTGATTTAAGAAAAGGGGAGCTATTGTATCAAATTATTATTCCAAAAAAAGAATATGATATAAGTTTTTTTAAAAAACTTGGGGCACGTCGTGGTGACACACTTTCTAAATTATCAGTTTCTAGTGTAGTTGACATTAAAGATAATAAAGTAAAGGATTTTAAAGTATCATTTGGAGCGATTAATAACAAATCTATAAGAGATAGATATATTGAGGAAAAAATGATAAATAAGCCGATTTCAGAAGCTGAAGGATTAATTTATACAGTTTTAAATGAATATAAGAACTTATTATATGGAGAAACTGATAAAAGATCGACTAAAAGATATAGAGAAGAAACTGCAATTAAGATATTGCATAATTTTTTAAAGGAGGCATTAAATGAGTAAAAGTTTAAAAACAAGTATTTTGTATGGTAGTTTATGGGGATTTTTAGAAGCAACTTTAGGTTATATATTACATTGGATATTTTTCCCTATATCAGGAATGATTATGTTTCCAATAGGTGTATATTTTATGAAAAGAGCTGAAAAAGAAAATGATGATAAAAGTAGTATTATTTATGTTTCTTTAATTGCCGCATTAATAAAATCAATAAATTTATTTATGGTTAATCCAACAATTTTTAAAGTTATGAATCCGATTTTAATGATATTAGCGCAAGGTTTACTAGTATATGTTTTACTTAATAAGGAAACAAATATTAATCTTTTGAAAATATTTAGTTCATCTTTTGTATGGAGAGCAGGTTTTATTTTATTATTATTAGTAGAATTTAAAAATCCAAATGCTATTTATTATTTAAAAGGTGGAGCTTTTAGATTTATTAATTTTGTATTTATTAATGCCATTATTAATACTGGTATTATATATATGATAAATAAATTCGCAATTAAAAATAAGATAAAAATAAATCCAAATTATGGATTTGTAGCTCTATTTGCAGCTATAGGCATTCAGTTTGTTTTATAGGAAAAATATGAATATAGTAAAAATATTAAATGATAAAATAGACGATGGAGAAAAGATAGTATTAGCTACAGTAGTTGAAAAAACGGGTGATGGACCGTTAGCAACAGGTGGGAAACTATTATTAGATGAAAATTTTAATAGATACGGTACAATTGCTGGTGGAGATTTAGAATTACTAATTATAAAAAAATGTAAAGAGTTATTTAGAACAAAGAAAAATGAATTGATTTTATTTAATTTATCAAGTAGGAAGATAGTTGAAAAGAATGTAAGCGCTGAAATGATATGTGGAGGTGATGCAAAAATATTTTTTGAATATTTCGAACCAAAAGATAATCTTTATATATTTGGCGGTTCGGGTAACGTTGGAAAAGAAATATGTAAAAAAATAGAAGGATTAGATTATAAATTACATGTTATTGATAGAATTAATCCTGAATTTAATTTTGATTATATATTTCATAATAGCAATGATAGTATTTTAGGAATTGAATTTTGTAAAAATGATTATATTATTATTGCGACGGGATCACATAGAGCGGATTATGAAATTTTAAAAAAATTAGTTGAAAGTAATATTGAGTATAAATATTTAGGAATGCTTGCTTCTAATAAAAAAATTGATGAATTATTGGGAGATTTAAAAAATGAAATTAATAAACTTCCTAAAAGGATATTTTCACCAATTGGTTTAAATATTGGAGGGGCAACACCACCGGAAATAGCAATTGCTATTATTTCACAAATACAAACTATAAAATATAGTGTTAGAGATATTAAAAGTTTAGGAGTGATAGAATGATAAAAATAATTACAGGAGAAAGAGATTCGGGTAAAACTAGTCATTTGAGATATTTAGTTAAAGATTCAAGATTTTTTAATGGTTTTTT
>JAYEHA010000001.1:0-7136 GCA_034659335.1 Bacillota bacterium | reverse complement strand
TCTTTTTACAAAGGAAGACTTTGATATAAATCTTGAAGAAATGAAAGTAACTTGTCCAGCAGGGAATGTTAAAGAAATAAAAAAAGAAGGAAAATCAATTGTTAAATTTCCTAAAAAAGTATGCGACAATTGTCCAAAGAAAAAAGAATGCACAAAATCTAAATCAAGAAGATCGATTTCTATTAATGAATATGAAAAAAGACTAGAAGAGCAAAGAGAGAGGCAAAAGACTGACGAATTCAAAGTAGAATATAATTCACGTTCTAACGGAGAGCGAACTATCTACACTATGACATCAAGAGGTGGTAGATTAGCAAGATTTATTGGTGAATATAAAGTTCATCAGCAAGAAATACTGGTAGCAACATTTACAAACATACAGAATTTAATGGGAGATCTCTTTAAAAGAGAGAAATCCTGTATAGAGGGTTCTATGTCCTAAAACTCCACTTGTTAGCTATAAAAGGCTAACAAGTGAGTTTAAAGCAACTAAAGGTGGCTATTTATGTTAAAAAACGAAAAAATTAAGAAATACTATTTTTTTCAATATAAGGTTTAGAAAACAATACTTTTTTCTAAATAATTCTTTGGAATCGACCTAAATACAGGAACTTTCCGAGCAGCCTCCTAGCGTCTGATATTTAATTTTGAGTTCTATAGAAAACAGTTCTTTAAAATTTTCATTAGCTCACTAAATTTAGTCCGCTTAATCCCTAAATTTTTTAAGTCTGGTTTATCTAAGTGAATCATCTCAATAAATTCATTTAAATCTTCTTTAATTTCACCCATTATTTCTACTCTACTAGATGGATTCACATTAACTAGAAGTCTAAATATATCATTCCTATGCTTTTTTATATTTTTTGAATCTATTTGTTCTCCTGCTTCTTTTCTTTTTTTTAAATCTATCCAAGCTTTCATTTTAAAAAGAATTACTGTTTCAATCTCAATGAGTGAATAACCTTCAACTATCAGTTTCCCTCTCACTAATAAGTTGTAGTATGCATCATTCAATAGTATAGCCGATAGGCTAACAATGCTTTCATCAATATGAATTGGTGTTAGTTCGGTATCAAACTTTAACTCAAAGTTATTAGGTTTTTTGCTAAAGAGTTCTATCATCTTAGGAAAGTCCTTATCTTCAGGTTTAGTAAAACGATAAAATTGATTCTTTCCAGTGCTTTTTTGACGATGTTTGTAACCACCATCCTCAATGAATTGCCAAAAAGTATCTCCAAAAGATATATCAAGGGCTTCTATTATCAACACTATATCTAAATCCTTTGTTGCTCTAAAAGGGGCACCTAGTTCATCCATAAGAATATCACAGGCTGTACCTCCTATAAAAACATATTGGTTTTTATGGTTTTCAAAATACTCTTTGAACTTTTCTAATCCATGTACCATCTTTCACCTCGCAAAACTTCTTCTAAAGCCTGCTCAATTCTTTCATCTTTTTCACTTTTAAGTGTGGCATACAGTGATAGAAGGTCTATATGCTGATTATCAGAGAACAATTTTGGGTTATAGTCCCATAATTGCAGTTGAATCAACTTTTCATCTTTAACTTGGTCCATATTTTTTATAATACTAATTTTTTTCTTTCTAAATTCTTCTAGCCCCATTGCTCTTATTGGATGATCAGGCGGATTTAGCATTGAAATCTTTGACAAAGAATCAAGACCAGCAATTAAAGCTCCTATAGGTACCACTTTAACATAAACAATTTTATTAATTGGTGATTTAATATAAGGTTGACCATTTACAAAATAATCAGGATCAGATATTCGTTTATATTTTTTAGTACGTCCAGTTTTTCCACCAATTTCATAAGTTAATAAGTTTGCATTATACAGATCTCTTAAAGCTCTAGAAGCTGTCATCTTAGTGAATTTTAATTTCTTGGAAAAGTCAGTAGCACTCATTTCTGTATTCCGATGATATAAAAAATATAAATACACCAACTGAGTAGATGGCGAAAAATACTCTACCTGATTTTCAATTTCCTCTGTCTCTTTATTTAAATCCAGTCCTAAGAATGGCAAATACATTTGTCCACCTTCAATTAAAAATGGAATCCGATGTTGAATAAGACTTTTTCTTCTGTACCTAGTAATATCTTTATAATAGAAAACAACCTTAAGGTCTGTGAAATTTTTAATCCTTTTTATATGTTTCTGTAGCATATCAACATCTGGTAGCTCATCAACTATTTCTACCAAGATACAAGGTATTTCTAAAATTATTATTTCATGAAAGTTATAAAGTTCTTTTAGAAAAATCGGCAAATCATTCTTTCCTTGCCAAGGTTTTATCTTAACATTTGTATCAATGTTTTCCGCTAAGTAAGACTTGATTTCCATTATCATTACTGCACCTCCCATATGTAACATCACACACTTTTAATATAACATCATTTATGTTACATATCAAGTCTTTTCTGTTATATAAAGCGAGCTGGTGGATTGCAAATTTATTTGCACGCTCTTTATAATTTTTATATTTATCCGCTATCATTACTGCTCTCTTTCCTATAACCATTATCTCAAAACTATTTTAATACCCACTCGGATTCTTTTTCTGCCAATTCCAGCTGTCTTTACACATATCGTAAAGTGATTTCTCTGCTTCCCAATTTAGTTCTTCTTTTGCTTTTATTGGGTCAGCGTAACATGCTGCAATATCTCCTGGTCTTCGTTCTGTTATTTCATGTGGAATCTTAACTTCATTTGCTTCTTCAAAGTTATTAATGGCATCTAGCACACTATAACCTATACCTGTACCTAAGTTATGAATATATATTCCTTTTCTCTTAACAATATAGTCTAAAGCTTTTTATGTCCTTTTCCTAAATCTACTACATGGATATAGTCTCTTACTCCTGTATCATAATCATTTCCAAAGACACTTAATAATCTCTTTTACCTACTGCTACTTGTGTAATATATGGCATTAAGTTATTTGGAATATCATTAGAGTCTTCTCCTATTAATCCACTACTATGTGCTCCAATAGGATTAAAGTATCGTAAGATGGATATTGAAAAGTTAGGATCTGATACTTGTAAATCCGTTAATATCCTTTCTATCATTAGTTTTGTTTCTCCGTAAGGATTAGTTGTTGATGTTGGATAAGTTTCCTTTAACGGTAATTTTTCAGGGTTTCCATAGACTGTAGCTGATGAACTAAATACTAAGTTTTTAACATTAAATTCTTTCATTGCTTTAGTTAAAACTAAAGTTGAAAGAATATTATTATGATAATACATTAAAAGTATTCGATCAATTTAACTACTTCTTTTTAAATTAGCAAATTTCTGGGTAATTTAATTTGAAATTATTTGATAATTTTAAATCGTAACTATACAATTAAGCTGTATTTGAGTTTTTATATTTTAAAGTATTTTATTAAAAGATAATCCGATAAGTTAAAATCATTTTAAAAAAGGACGACCCAAAATTAATGATTAATTGATCCTATAATATAAATATTTATTTGTTTTAAGAATTATTTCCTCTCTTATTAACAACAAATGTTAAATCACAAAAACTGATAATCTGACTTTCTTATTTTCTACTCAAAAAATCAATTACACTTCAAATTAGGCATATTTTGATTTGTGAAAGTGACAAGAAAATCATTTAAAGTATAACTTTATTACTTATGTTTCATTATGTTTTTAATCAATAATCTGCTTCTATGAATAGTATTTCTGCTTTGGACTTGTTGGTTTATCTGGTTTTGTTAGCTTTAAAAAGTCTCCTTTAATTAATGGTTTCAATATGCTGTTTGCTAAATATTTTCTATCCTTTATATCAAGAAACTCCTGGATTTCTTTTCTAGTTTTAGGCTCTCTACAAAATTCTAATAATAGCTTTATTCGCTCATCTTCAGTATCTATTTCAGCTTGTGGGGTAGCTTGTGGGGTAGCTTGTGGGGTAGCTTGTGGGATCAAAGGAATAATTGTTTTAAAAACATTCCCTTCAATGAATTCAGGAGACGCTCCTGAATAAATTTCATTATACTTATAAATATTCCTAACACCTGAGCCTAACTCATCAACCCATCCTATTTCTTTAAAAAATTTAGCAATTTTAGGATTTTTAGGATAAGGTGAAAAATCATCTGGGTCAATTATACCAATACCATGAGGCTTGTTAGCATTTTCAATGTAAACACGTTTATTTTCTATAATAAATTTTGCTGGAAAAGGATTAGAAAATTCTCTGTGAATTAATAAGTTAGTGATGGCTTCCCTGAAAATATTATCTCTTAAACTTACTCTCTGAGTCCCCTCAAGATAAAATTTATCATTTAGATGCTTAGATACAAACTGCATCAATCTTTCATAGCTTCTTAAAAGATTTACCCTAATATCGTCTCGATCATCATACCTGTCGAGGTTTTCTCTTCTGAGAATAGCATCGGTTCTATAATGCGGAAGCGCTGTTTGTATCATAAGTTCACTACCAAAAATCAAAATTCCAGCAAGGGTAATCCCTTGTTTGCCTGTGCTCTGATCTTTTAAATACATTCCAGCACTCTTCAATATCTCCATATTGTCCATTAAAGACCATGGGTGATCAGCTCTCATATTTTTAACCATTTTCCGAACCCTTATAAACAATTTATCTTCAAGTGCATTCATGTCAGCGTAAGGAAAAATTTTGTTTTCAGTATATTTTGTCTGCTTTCTAACATATAATTCTGATACTAAATTAGTATTATTTGTAATGTTAAAATCCCCATCTTCGTTTCTATCATATATTTTCCCTTTACAGTGGTGAACCTGGGAACTCTCTGGTACATTAACATATAAAAATATTTTACCCTCAATTTCAATTTCTTCTATTCTTAAATAAAATGTTGGATTTATTATAAGCGGATTATTTACTGAAGTTACAAAATCCTTCTTTAATTGTTCAGTTGAATCTTTATCAACACCAATAACTTCTTTATCATCGTTTACGCCTAAGAAAATATGACCGCCAAATCTATTGAGAAAAGCACATACTGTTTCATATACAGATTTATTTATTTTCTTTTTACTTTCTTTAAACTCTACTGTAATGCTTTCGCCACTATTTATAATTTTTTTTAGTTTTTCTGTTTTCATGATTAACACAACTCCCAAAATATCACTAAATTTAAAACGATAAATTACTATTCATCCTTTGTCCTCATCTAATTTTACCATTATTATATCGAAAAATAAAGAGGGTCTTTAATTTGCGATTTTAGAATGATGTAGATAGCTATCTTTCTTATTTGACGCTCCCCGCCTATTGATTAAATTCACAAGTAAGGATTCTTAGTTACTTTAAACAACCGATAATATTAATGATATACCTAATGCCATAGAATGTTGCTAAATAGCCTTCACCCAATTGGACTTATCTTCCAAAGTATCAATTAAATATTTTTCAATATATTTATTCCAACTTTTACGCAACAACAAATCAAACTCTTCATTTTCTTAAATCAGCTTCATGATAAAATGATCTTTATAAGGATAGATAAATACCTTTCTTATTTCATTTGGTGGATTCATTAATAGTTTTTAAATATCAATTTGATAACTTAAGCATCATATAGTGCATTCTGCTAATTGATTAATCCATAAATATGCATACCCCAAGACACCTTCGTTTGCTTCCCAATTAACCTTGCCTTTTGAATTTATTCGTTTTTCTAAGGAATGTCTTCGACATAGCCATTTCACATTTTTCTCTCTCAAAAATTCAACTAGCACCGTTATTTTAAATCAAAGACTCCTAAAATTCTTGTTTGCTACCGACATCAATGTCGGTACCAAAACTTTAATATTATAAGTATAAATAGTAATTTACTACTATCTTTCTATTGTTTCATACTTGTAATTCTATTTTTTAATGGCTTTATGATTTTTTTCTTAACTGTCAATATGACTATTTTAAGATCAATAGAAAATAACAATTGTGATTTACCACCTTAAACTAGATCTCTATAAATTAACATCAAATTCCCATTTATTGAGAAATCATAGACTTCATAATCAACAACCAATTCATCCTTAATTTCTTCTCTAGCAGCTTTTATTAACCATTCTACGCAAAGGCCACTTAATTACTTAGAACGACGCCTTGCCTTTATAAGCGCGCCTACGTTTGATTCTAATGATCCCTTTCCTACTGAAACATCTATATCAAACTTATTTTAATATCCATTCGGATTCTTTTTCTGCCAATTCCAGCTGTCTTTACACATATCGTAAAGTGATTTTTCTGCTTCCCAATTTAACTCTTCTTTTGCTTTTCTTGGATCTGCGTAACATGCTGCTATATCTCCTGGTCTTTTTTCTGTTTTTCATGTGGAATCTTAACATCATTTGCTTCTTTAAAGTTATTAATGACATCTAGCACACTATAACCTATACCTGTACCTAAGTTATGAATATATATTCCTTTTCTCTTAACAATATAGTCTAATGCTTTTTATGTCCTTTTCCTAAATCTACTACATGGATATAGTCTCTTACTCCTGTATCATAATCATTTCCAAAGACACTTAATAATCTCTTTTACCTACTGCTACTTGTGTTATATATGGCATTAAGTTATTTGGAATATCATTAGGGTCTTCTCCTATTAATCCACTACTATGGACTCCAATAGGATTAAAGTATCTTAAGATGGATATTGAAAAGTTAGGAGCTGATACTTGTAAATCTTTTAATATTCGTTCTATCATTAGTTTTGTTTCACCGTAAGGATTAGTTGTTGATGTTGGATATGTTTCCTTTAACGGTAATTTTTCTGGGTTTCCATAGACTGTAGCTGATGAACTAAATACTAAGTTTTTAACATTAAATTCTTTCATCACTTTTGTTAAAACTAATGTTGAAAGAATATTATTGTAATAATACATTAAAGGTTTTTCTACTGATTCTCCTACTGCTTTTAATCCTGCAAAGTGTATTACTGCATCAATTTTTTCTTTAGTAAATACTTCTGTTAATTTTTCTTCGTTGCATACATCCAGTTCATAGAATTTGAAGTCTTTGTTTGTTATTTCTTTTATTCTGTTTAAGACCTCTGGTTTACTATTTGAGTAGTTATCTACTATTACTACGTCATGGTCATTATTTAGTAGTTCTA